>JABFQP010000005.1 GCA_019685655.1 Candidatus Bathyarchaeota archaeon A05DMB-5
TACCTCACCCCGGCCACTATTTCGAAAGCCTCAACTACTTTTTGATGTCAATTTTGCTTATTTTCTCTTTCGGAAGAAAAAGCATACGATTTTGCAAGAAAAATCTATTCATAAATTAGCAAAGTTTTTCTTATTCTCGGCTCCCTGTTTACTTGATAAAATCATGACTAAATACACCATCAGCGAGGCTTTCTCTGCTGGAATCGGCTTAGCTTTAGGATTAACTATGACACAGTACATTTCTCAAGCCATGAAACCACCAGAAAAAATCATTAGACAAGTTATCATCTGCTTACGATGCGGCAGCAAGAACCCAGTTGAAAACAAGTTCTGCGGACAATGCGGTAAATCCCTATACCCACCACCGCCTACTCAATGTCTAAAATGTGGAGCAACTGTTCCTTCAAATATAAAATTCTGTATAAAATGCGGCTCTCCGCTAAAAGAAGCAAAGAAAACTGGAAAAAAGAGAAAGTGAAAGCTTCTTAGCTTAATTTTTCTCCACAGTTACCGCAGAACTTTGTTCCAGCAGGATTCTTCGCATTGCATTTTGGACAGGTTATTTCGCTGGCAGCTGGTTGAGCAAGTGGAGTGCCACAATTTCCACAGAATTTCGTGCCAGCAGGATTCTCAGCCTTACACTTCGGACAGACAACTTTTGCTTGTGGAGCTAAACTTGCACCGCAATTACCACAGAATTTGGTACCCACAGGATTTTTGGCACCGCAGCTTTGGCAAATAATCAGCTGTTGAGGTTGACCAGCTTGTGCTTGCTGCATCTGCTGAGCCATCATGTAAGGCATTGTTAAGCCCATTCCAGCGCCTAAACCAGCAGCTGCTGCGCCTCCACCTTCGCTTCCTTTGAGTTCCGTTGCTGTTTCTTTCATGTACTGCATCATCATGGCTTGAGCACCCATTCCAGACGCGAACCTTCTGGCTTCTTCTGGAATTTTGACACCTTCGAAAACACAGTCTATGACTTTTAAGCCGACTCTTGCAGCTTCATCGCTTATTTTCAATGTCACCTTATCAGTGGTAGCATCAACATTTTTCACAACGGTGAATATGTCATGGTTGCCGAACTCGTTTATTATGCGTTCGTTTATGAAACCACGAATGTAGTTTTCAACATCTCTGGATGAACTGGCGCCACGGTTGCCGAAGAACTCGACAACAAAAAGCTTAGGGTCTTCAACTTTGTAAAGCATATAGCCAAAAAATCCCAGTTCAGCTTGATATTTTATGTCGCCGCTCGGCGCAGAGTAGGCTGTGCCGCCAAAGTTTGCTCTAAATTGGCTGTTGCTTACAAAAACAACTTCGCAGTCGAAAATGTCGCCTATTATACGTAATGCTTTCAAAGCAGCAGTTAAAAGTGGAATATTATTGCTAGTAATCGTGTGTCTTCCAGGTCCAAAAACATCATAGGCTTTGCCGTCTCGAAAGAAGACGGCCCACTGATTTTCTTTAACTATAACCTGACTCCCATACTTGAGCGAAAGATTAGGAAATCTGTAGGCTATATCTTCTGCTCCTGCATAGTCCCATGCTACTTTCTCAATAACTGGCATCCAAATTACACCTCCAACGATCTGAACTGTTTTTCTCTTTCATCCCATTTAGACTCAAACGTCAGTATTAAGGATTTAATGTTCTTAGCTTTAGCTGCTGCGTCCGTCCAATTTTCAGCTTCACTATCCTTGTGAAGTTCGTTCACCGCATTCACTATTGTCTCTACATCAGCGCTTAATGCCTTGTCATAATTGAAAACCCGCGCTAACTCAGTCTCTCTTATGTGTCCCTTGCGGTCCATCAAGCCAGCATATCCATAATCAGCATGATGGACTTTTTCAGCAATTCTATCCATGATTTGTATGACCTTTTTGAAGTCATCTGTGGCTTTTCCAGCATTTAAAGCTGCCAAGTAAAGTTCTTCCCATCTGTGACGCAATGTTTTGAAATCCGAATAGTATAGGTCTCGAAGTTTCTTGTCTAACTCACGCAAGTCTTCTTTTGTTGCGTATCCTAAGCCAAACACGTTCTGGATTTTGGCAAGTATTCCCTGCTTGTCTTTCACTTTTTCTATTGTCTCTTTTTCTGCCATTTTTCCAACCTTCTAACCGATGCTAAATAAAGGTCTTCCTCCACCTAAAACTTTCCCTTCACAACCGTCCACCGCAATAACATAGTTTTCTCCCTTTAAAGTGTAATGGACAAACCAGACTGGTGCGTGCACCAGTTCAGCTTCTCCAAGAGTCACGTTTACACTGCAAGTTTCAAGCGTATCAACCTTACCGCTTGCAATCAACCTTTCTTTGGCTTCTATTTCCGCTCGAATTTTGGCTTTAGCTTCTTCCTCGTTCAATTCTATGTTGAGAAATTCAGCATCCTGCGGCACCTTGCCTACATCAAACGGAATTTTTCGGGTAGCTGGCACATCATAATAGTTAATCTCACTTATCATTGTTCGTCTAGCTAATGTTGGCCAAATGTAAGTGTTTGAGAATGAATAAGAGACATGCCTTGGCGATTTGTCCTTTTGTTGTGTCTCAGCATAAGCCTTGGCTCCGGCGAGAATAAGTTTTCCAAACTTTGCCAGCCCGCTTGAACGTTTATCAGACACCGCTTCTTGCGCTTGGTGGATTTCTCCCATGACTCCTGTGCCAGTAACGCCTTTCAAGAATGTGTTGGTGGTAGCTTGGCAAACCCAGAAGGGAACATAACGTAGTTTCACGCTTGTTATTTGGGCGTCTTTTGAAACGCCAACTCTGAAAATGCCCTTGTCCATGTATTTCCGTGCGGCATCTACTGCTTGTTGAGAAAGAAGACGGTTCTCTAACATGCTATGAGCTTTTAGTTCTTCTCTTGAAGCCACAGTCATTGTGAAACCACAATATCTACACGTAAATATCAGGTCTTCTTGCGTCACAGTGATTGGAGCGCCACATCGGCTGCAATTTGTAGGGAGCGGTTGTGCAGGTTTGGGAGTTGGAGGTGGAGGAGTAGTTTGAGGAGGCATTGCAGGCGTGGCTGGTTGTGGAAGTGCAAGTGCCGCGAGTTGTTCTGTGTGGCTTTTGAAGGCTTGAGGATTCCGCGCAGAAGCCAAAATAACGTCTTCAATTATGAACCATAATTCTTGGTTATCCTCTCTAATTCCTGAAACAACAAAGTCGTCCGGAACGCCTTTCACACTTAAGGTTTCTTTTGCTGCAAGCACGCCTCCCTTTTTGTACTCGATTAGAAAACTGGTCTCGCCAGTTAGTACACGTTCTATTTTATAGCCTTGTTTTTCCATAGAAGACTTCAGTTTTTCTAAGAGCGTTTTAATGTCTACGCCCAATCCTTGATAACGCGCCATAAACAGTTCATCCTCCTCCAGAATTTTCACGGCTCTTCCGCGATATATCGGCACAATATGGTAATCTGTTGAGTTTTAGCTGCGTCCTCGCTTTTTGGGAATAAAATTTTTTAAATATGCTCATGATTTCGCTTCCGTTAAACCATTCATTAATTGTTTTTTCAGAGCTTTAAAACTTATGAATTAATGATTTGTTAGTTTTAAGCTGCAACATCTATGTTGTTATCAGCTGGTAAATTTCTTTAGCGACATACTCCAAGTACTTTTCTTTGTCTGTCAAATTGAAGATTGTTACTGAAGCGTCTCTGGTTACGCCCACAACATAACCATAGTCTCTTGCTCTTGCAACAACATACCACAAATCGCCATGCTTACAATAATCTTCGAAAATTGAAGTGTTAATTAAGTCTGGACCGTAAAGCGAAAGCTTGTTCACATTTGGAATGTCAACATTATCAAAGAAGGTGATTTTTGTGTCTTCCGGATTTTTCAAATGGAAATCCTTCAGGGTTTCCGGAGGAATCCTAGCTTCTAAGACGCCGCCCACTTTTTTGAAGAGTATCTCGCTCAGTTTGTTAGCGATGAAGTTGGCTATACGTTTCTTCTCAACAACAGTCAAAAAAGTATTGTCTTCACGCTGCGAGAAGCTGAAGAGAGCCTCAACAGTACGCGGCAAAGGCGCTACTTTGCCTCTGTGAAAAATGTGGAGAACATAATCGTGTGAATAAATACCTTTAAGCATGCCTTCCTTTGGCAGAAGCCCAACAACTTCGGTTACAAGTGTAAACTTATAGTCACCTTCCTCGTAGGGCTCTTCCGTATGGTAGCCTTCGAGGCGCGATGCGATTTCAGCAGTGGAAAGCTGTTCAGAAAGCTTGAAGACTTTGCCTGCAACAACCATGTCTAATCCAACCTTTGAACTTGCGTAGTTAGTCTGTAAATTTATATGTAAAACTTTTGTGTTTTGCTGGTTTGCTTTGAGTTAAAGTTTGCCTAATTGCTTTAATAAGAGACTTTTTACCTCTATTACTACTGCTGGAGAGGCAACTTTCCCAATGCTGATTCAGGAGGTCATCCTAGAAAACTTCATGAGCTACGAATATGCTAGGGTACCGTTTAAACATGGCGTAAACGTCATTTGCGGACCAAACGGTTCTGGAAAGTCCTCCCTTTTATTAGCTATCTCCGTGGCATTGGGACAATCTTATACGGAACGATCCAAGAAACTGAGCGACCTAATCCGGTGGGGAAAAGACCAAGCCCGCGTAACACTTATTCTCGATAACACGCGAAGAGGAAAGAACCGCCCAGTTCAGAAATTCAACAAAGACCAAATTTTCCTCACACGCGTTCTGCGTAGAGATGGGCAGTACTGGTTTGAACTTGAAAACAGAGCGGTTACAAAGCAGGATGTTGAGAGACTTTTAGATAAGCTGGGCGTCGACCCAGACAACATGCTCATCATCATGCACCAGAACATGGTTGAACAATTCACTGTACTTTCCACGCAAGAAAAGCTTCGCATGGTTGAAGCAGCTGTGGGGCTGGAGCCTTACCGCGAAAATGTTTTGCAAGCTCAGAAAAAGCTTACCCGCATACTAAGTCAAGAAGAATCAGTAAGTAAGCTTTTGGAATCAGCGGAGCAGACGCTTAACTATTGGCGGGAGCAATACGATAGATTCCAAGAGAAAAAACAATTGCAGACAAAAAGAAGATTCTTGGAAAAAGAACTTGCATGGGCAGAAGCTGCCAAGAAAGAGGAGACGGTCAAAGATTTAGAGGAAGAAATAAAAAGAGAAAAGGATGCTTTTAACCAGATCGAAGAAGAAACACGAAAAGTAAAAGAAGAATTGCAAGTTCAGCAGAACACGTTTGAAGAGCTCAAAAAAGAATGGAAGACACTTTTCGCTGAACGCTTAAACCTTGAATGCGAAAAGGCTCGAAACGAGTCGACAATCACGTTATGCGAACAATTATTGAAAGAAATAACTATGCTTGAAAACCCGCATCTCCAAGCGATAATGAAAGAACCGTTGCCTATCCAACCTAAGCTTCTGAGAAGCGAAAATTTGAAGGAGCTCCTGCAGAACTCCACGAGTCAACTATCAAAGTTAAACACAGAAATAAAAGAAATTCAGTTAAAAATAAAGAGCTTGGAAGAAGAAACCGAAAAAGTCAGCAATCAGATTTTGGATAGTCGCATTAAATTGGCACTGCTTCAATATCGCAGAGAAAACGCAATCAATAACTTGAAACAAATCGAGAATGAGTTAAAAACTGCACGAATTCACTTAAACGAAGCAATAGAAAAAGCAGAGCAGATTGGCTCCAGAATTGCAGTGATAAAAGACATCAGCGAAATCTTAGATGAAATCCGCATCACAGAAGGACATTTAGCCGCTCTAGCGGATGTTTCAGAAGACATAGAACGCATGTACGAGTCCTACTCAAAACTTTACTTAGAACTGAAAGAAAAGGCGCAATTAGTTGCCGAGAACCGAGAAAAGGCGTTAGAAGAAGTTAAAACACGAATGCAAGCGTGGCGAACAGTCATCCAAAACCTTCTAGACCACGTGAATCTTGAATACCAAAAAATTCTCGCTCAAGCCCAAGCAGTTGGCGAAGTTAGACTCGCTAATGGACATGACATGGAAGTTGCTGGATTAGAAATTTTAGTTGGCTTTAAAGGCGGAAAACCTGTTCCGCTGGATGCTTACACGCAGAGTGGAGGAGAAAGAACCACCGCAACAATGAGTTTCCTATTAGCTTTGCAGCAACATGTTCGCTCGCCATTCCGCGCTGTTGATGAATACGACATTCACATGGACCCAAAGAACCGAGAATTAATCGCGAAAATGCTCATTTCAACGGTCAAAGACGCTGACGCTCAATACATTGTGATTACACCAAGTCAGATAACATTTGCAGAGGAAGAAGCAAACATAATCACTGTCCAGAACATCGAAGGCAAATCGATAATCAGAGAGGTTGCCTAATGCAGTCGAAAAGAGAGCGAATTCGCATCGGTAAAGAAAAGCTTCAGCGCATAATCGAAATGTGTAAATCTGTGGAGGAACGCTCGCTAGACCCCTTTTTAATAGATGTCAGTGAAGTCATAAGCGTAATTAAAGAGTATTTTCCAGATTGGGAAGTTCCAGAAGACCTTTGCTTAGACGCTGAAACGGTTTATCGTTTAGCCTCGGTCATAAAACTTCAAAGTGAATGGGTGAAACATCGCTCAACCTCGCTTTATACAGACCCATTCTTATTGGAGGAAAAACTCACTCGCATAAGTAAAGAGGAAATGGTTGAAGTTTTCTTCAAAGCCTGGCATCCCATTGTTGAACTAGAACAGATTTCGCTTCACAGCATTGCAGAAGCCATGAAATACTGGGAAAACCTTTTGCCCCTCAAAGAAAGATGGAAAGAATTTCCAACAGCAGAGTTTGAAGCAGGCACAGCGACAAGGGATGAACTTATTAAACAGAGAATTTTGCGCGATAAAGCCTTCTCTGAAGAACTAGAAAATTTCTGGCAGGAAATGAGAACAAAGGTTAAGGAGAAAGGTGACGATGGAAAAATTCGTTACTGGGATTTTATTGGCGCAGAAACTTACGAGGAAACAGTGCACAAAGCGTTCATGACGAGTTTTCTGATAACCTATGGTTACGCAACATTAGAGGTATATCCGTTAGAAGAAGAAATCTTCATCAAACCATACGATAAACCAACAACAAAGATCGGCAAGAAACAGTTGGTCTCCATACCAATAGCGGTCACAACTGACAACTGGATGAAATGGAAGCGAGGAGAACTAAAGTGAGCAAACGAAAAGGCTACTACGCAAGCAAACTTAAACGTGCAACACACATGCTTTTCTACCGCAGACACGCCAAGCCAGGAGTAAAAGGTTGGGAGCTTCGAAAAGCCTTAGGTGCAGATTACCCAAAAGTTTTGAACATTCTCGATAATTACTTGAAAGCGCTTGATTTGCAAGTCAAAACGATTTTTGAAGAAGAGAAAACGGTTGAGAAGCCAACGCTGGAGCAGTTGGACAAAGCTAGATTTTACATAACACTACGAGGCGAATTAACTCCAAAAGAAGCTAAGATGATAGGATGGCGAATAGATGACTTGGCTGGACTAGCAATAACAATAGCATACATAATTTCCAAAAAGGGAAAAGCTCCACGAAAAGAAGTAGAGGAACTTTTGCGCGACAAACTTCTTGGATGGAAAGTGGACATCAACGTAGACCGTTACATTCGTTACGGATACTTAACACAAGATGAGAATGAACAATTATATCTGGATTGGAGAACACGCGCCGAAATAGACCAGAAAGCACTGATAGATTTACTTTTGGGAACAGAAACGAAAGCGTAGATACAGTCGCTATTTTCGTATCCTGTGGTAAATAAACGCGATAACGTCAATAATCAATATGATTGTCAGAATCAACAACGGATTACCAATAAACTGATTTACAAAGTCGTTCATTTTTGAAACACCAAATCAGGTAATGCTGACATTCTGTATTTGGAAGTATCTCTTAGCGAGAAAACGTAAACGCTCAGCGTTTTTACCATTTTTACCTATTGCCACACCTTTGTCTCTCGGGTTAACGGCGACAACTGCTATTTTCTTTCCATCCGACCTTTCTGTTAAGCGAACTTCCTTGACAAGAGCTGGTTTAAGTGCATTCTTTATGAACTGTGCAGGGTCTTCTGAATACTCAATTATTTCGTGTTTTTTCCCAGTCATTCTTTCCAAAGTACGAATGTTTCTTCCGCCTCTTCCAATGGCTACGCCTACTTGTCCTTCGTTGACAACAAAAATTACACGTCCTTGTTCTTCGTCTATAATGCAATCTTTGACGCTTGCGCCTGTTATGCTTTCAAACAAAGCGATATAGCGCATTTCTGTGCTTGTAAATTTTATTCCGCTTGTCATTCGCTTCCTCCGCTAGGCTCTTCTGATTCAGTACCCTCCACTAGTTTGAGAATTTCTGACTCACCCGGCTCTCTTATACTTAACGCTGAAACAGAAAAGGGTTTGCCGCAGACAGCAGCTAAATCAAGCGATGACCCTTTGTAGGTTATTAATGGGATATTTGAAAGTTTACAATAGTATGCTATATCTTCACGTGTGATTGAGGGGCAGTTTGAAGCCAAAATTATCATTTTAACCTTGCCAGTTTTCGCGTTTTGTATGGCAGAGTTTGTCCCAAAAACTACCTTGCCAGTCTTGACAGCCGCTGCGATTGCTTTGTCCAAGTCTATCATTCCTTTTTCTCTCCCTTAGATCCGAACGTTGACATGTACAGCTCCACGAGCCCTGTGCCAATTGGTATTGACTGCCCCACTATTACGTTTTCGGTCACACCTTCTAACGGGTCGCTTTCACCTTTTATGGCTGCTTCAACAATGTTTGGAACAGTTATTTCGAACGCTGCTCTTGCCAAGACGCTTGATTTCTTGCCACTTATGCCGTGCCTACCTATCTGCTGCACCTCACCAGTTGACGTCATCATGTCCGCGACAAGCATAACATGGCGTATATCAACATCCAAGCCCTGCTCTTCCAGAACACCCTTAGACTCATTCATCAACGCGTTTCTAGCCGCTTCAATTCCAAGAGTCTTAGCTATTTCATGAACGTTATTTGTCGTTGTCCTCGAAGTATCTACTCCATAAACTTCCAAAACCTTCGGAAGGTTTGAACCATCAGTTCTTATGACCCATTCTCCACGCTCTTCTGTAACAAGGACACGCTTTATGCCTAATACTCCTTTAATGTGAAAAGCAGAAACCTTATCAAGCAGTCTCTTTAGGGCTTCAGCTTTCTTGGGCTTTATATGTATGTGGTTTCCCTTCATCTTCACGGTGGAATTCTGAATCTGCAGTTTTTCCTTAAGCTCTTGTAAAGTTACTCCACGATCGTCCATCATTGTTTTGTTAAGCTCAACAACTATTTCCTCATTCACTGGGTCTTCATAAATTGCTTGCGCCAAATCCTCCAATGTGGTGTAAATTATGCTACGTGCAATTTTTACGGCGGATTCCTTGCTTTTTCTATGCACTTCGTCTAAGTAAATTGCCATTATGGGTGTGGATGGAATTCTCCGAGCATCGACAATTTCTATAAGTCTTGGCAAGCCTAAAGTTACGTTTTGCTCTCTAACTCCAGCGTAGTGAAATGTTCTAAGAGTCATCTGTGTGCCTGGTTCGCCTATTGACTGAGCTGCAACTATTCCTACGGCTTCGCCGGGCTCCATTAAGGCTCGTTTATAGTTTTCAACAGTTAATTTAATCGCTTTATCTACACATGCCTTGCTAAGTTTCGCTTTAGCTAGATTTTGTTTAAGCTCGTCAACAAGTATGGGGGTAAGTTCACTTTCAACTTCTTTTAGTTGTTTTTTAATGTAATCTTCGGGTGCTGGTTTACCTTTCTCTTCAGCTATCCTAAGTTGCTCAACCAGTCGGCTCACGTTTACAGCCTTTCCATGGTCGCTTTTTGCGGGGTCAACTCCATCTTCGCCGTACTTGAACTGGATTATATCGCCTGCAGAGTTTCTGACTGTTCCGTCATACTCCAACCGTATATGTTCAAGCGCGTTAATCAGTCGTCTTTGCATGTATCCGCTCTGCTGCGTTCTAACGGCTGTATCCACAAGTCCTTCACGACCACCCATAGCATGGAAGAAAAATTCAACCGCGTCAAGCCCGCTTTGATAAGATGAATACACGAACCCTCTCGCTCTTGGTGTCGGGTCACCAGACTTGAAATGAGGTAAAGCGCGACCCAAATATCCACGCAATATTCTCTTGCCACGTACTGATTGTTGCCCTACACATGCGCTCATCTGTCCAATGTTTAGGCTTGAACCTCTCGCGCCAGTTCGAGTCATAACTATGCCAGCATTTTCGATAGTGAAATCTTCGTCAGCGATTTTTCCAGCGTCGTCTCTGGCTTTGGCTAATTCGTTCATTACATAAATTTCGAAAGATTCCTCGAGTGTTTGCCCTGGAAGTCTGGGTAGAGTGCCTTTGTGGTAGCCTTCTATTAGCTCCTCAACTTTCTTCTGAACTCTTTCCATTGTTTTGTTTATTTTGTTCTCTGCGGTTGGAGACAAAACGAGTTGCTCGTACGAGTATGTGAATCCGCGCATTGTTATGAAAAGTTTTAATAATCGAGTTATTTTGTTCAGAAATTCGCGTCCCGCTCGTGTTCCATAATCTTTTATTATTCTGTGAAGGAGACTTTCGGATTGCTCAGCACCTATCGAACGCCTGTCTATAACACCGCTCACGAGTTCACCATTTCTGACGACTACATAAGCATCATATTTGCAATCTTCCTCTTCGCACTTGGAACACCCTTGACAAATGTTTGCCTTCAAAACATAGTTCATGTCTTTTGGCAGAAACAGACTGAAAATTTGTTTACCAGTCCAGAGAGGTTGTGGTTCTTTGATTTTTGGCTCTGGCAAAGGTCCATCGTAACCTGCTGCTAATAGTAATCTGTTGACTTCTTGTTTTGTCAAATAGTTTGATTTTCTTGTAAACAAGTACGCGCTAGTTATAAAGTCTCGAATGGCTCCGATTATTGGACCTCCAAATCTTGGAGAGAGTATTTGGTCTTGGACTTGCATTAGCAGAAGCGCTTCTGTTCGTGCTTCTTCACTTTGCGGTATGTGTAAGTTCATTTCGTCTCCGTCAAAGTCCGCGTTGTAAGGCGGACACACGCATAGGTGCAAGCGGAATGTTTTGTATGGCAAAACGCGCACGTAATGAGCCATTATCGACATACGGTGAAGCGAAGGCTGACGGTTAAAGATGGCAATATCACCGTTTTTCAGATGCCGCTCAACAATAAATCCGGGCTCCACAGCTTCAGCAATCTTTGTCCTATCAATTACAAATTCAAGCCTTATACGTTTGCCATCAGGCCTAATGATGTAAAGGGCGCCAGGGTATTTTTCAGGACCATTTATGATGAGCTGGCGCATTTCTTCAATGTTCCATTCTGTCACTTTTTCGGGCACAGACAAGCGCATTGCAACTTCTAGAGGAACACCAACCTCGCTTATGTCAAGGTTTGGGTCTGGAGAAATGACTGTACGCGCTGAAAAGTCAACTCTTTTTCCCGAAAGATTGCTTCGGAATCTTCCCTCCTTGCCTTTAAGCCTCTGAGAAAGTGTTTTTAATGCTCTTCCAGAACGATGTCTCGCCGGCGGTATACCTGAAGCTTCATTGTTAAAGTAGGTTGTAACATGGTACTGGAGAAGTTCTGACAAATCTTGAATAATAAGCGTAGGAGCCCCAGCTTCCATATTCTCTTTTAACCGTTGATTTATGCGAATTATATCCACAAGCTTGTGGGTGAGGTCGTCTTCTGAGCGAATGCCAGATTCCAAAGTTATTGAAGGGCGAACGTAGACGGGAGGAACCGGTAAAACTTGTAAAACCATCCAAGCTGGACGCGCGGCTTTGGGGTTAAAACCTAACAGTTCAAGGTCTTCGTCGGGTATGCGTTCTAGTCTTTCGCGAACCATGCTAGGCGTTAAGGGTTCTGAACCACTTTCGGGGATTTGTTCACTAAACTTTGTGGGTTTTTCAAAGACTATTTTATATTGGATAGCACCGCAATGGGGACATTGTTTATTCTTTGTCTCTTGAATGATGACTTTGTAAACTTCATCGGGAACAACGCCGAGAAGTTGGCGAGTTCTATCAACTCTTGCGTGAACTCTCTTAATGGTTTCATCAGGTAATAGTATGCGCCCACAGTTTCTGCAAGTTGCTCTTAAAAGGTCATGTATTATTTTTGTAAATTCAATGTGTATTATTGGAACTGCAAGTTCGATGTGCCCGAAATGTCCAGGACAGCGAACTGCAGTGTTGCCGCATGTTTTGCATCTTTGTCTAGGCTCCAGTGTACCAAGCCTGCCGTCCATTAGTCCAGCAGTGATGGGAGCGCCGTCTTCGTCATAAGTGTCTGGCGTTTGGATTTCGACAACTGAGATTTTGCGCATATCTTGTGGTGAAAGTAAGCCAAAATAGATTTCGTCAACAACTTTATGGATTACTTCTTCTGTTGCCATGTTACGCTTTCTCCTTAAGTTTTAATTTGGGCGTTATACAAAGGCTCATTAATTCTTGCAAGAGAAGTTTGAACGCGTAAGAAACTATTACTGGAGAAATCTTAGCTTTGTCTTCACAAAGTCTGCAGAGATATTTTCTCTGTTTCATGTCATAATAGGCTATGTGACCACAATTTTCGCAAATGTAAAGCGTGTATTTGTCTGATTCTTCTAATAATCTGTCTTGAAGTAGCATAGCAGCGCCATGTCCAATTAAGCAGTCACGCTCCATCTCGCCAAATCTTAAGCCTCCACCTCTTGCTCTTCCTTCAGTGGGTTGTCTTGTAAGCATCTGCACTTGTCCTCTAGCTCTGGCGTGTATTTTGTCCGCAACCATATGATGTAGCTTCTGATAATACACAACACCAACGAATATGTCTGCAACAAACTTTTCGCCGGTCGCACCGTTGTAAAAGACTTCACTGCCAGTGTGGCTGAACCCTAGCTTAATCAAGGCTTTTCTAATTTCGTCAGGTTTTTCACTTATGAAAGGCGTTCCATCAACTGGTTTTCCTCTCATAGCTGCAACTTTTCCAGCCATTGATTCTATAAATTGTCCAATAGTCATTCTTGATGGAATAGCATGCGGGTTGATTATTACATCGGGGACTATGCCATCTTCGGTGAATGGCATGTCTTCTTGTGGAACGATTAATCCTATGACGCCCTTTTGTCCATGACGAGAAGCAAACTTGTCGCCTAATTCAGGAATGCGCTGGTCGCGAACTCTAACTTTCACAAGTTTACTTCCTTCTCCTGATTCCGTTATGAAAATCGCGTCTACAATTCCAGTTTCTGAAGGGCGCATGTCAACCGACGTGTCTCGCATTGAAGGTCCCTTAACTTCAAATTCTTTGTATTCTTCAAGAAATCTTGGCGGACTTATCCTACCGATGAGAACGTCTCCGCCGGCCACGTTTGCTTCAAGGCTTATTATTCCGTCAGGTTCTAATAGTCGATAATATTGTTCTCCTCTGAATCCACGTGTTCCAGGCTCAGGTAAAGTGAACTTGTCTTTTAATCCACCCAGATATTGGCGACATTCAGCCTCATATATCCTATAAAATGTTGAACGCCCTAAGCCTCTTTCTATTGATGCCTTGTTGAAGATTAAGGCGTCTTCCATGTTGTAACCTTCAAAGGAAAGCACAGCTACAATGCAGTTTTGTCCTGATGGACGCAGTTTATAGCCCATTGTTTCCATTAACGCGGTTTCCAAGAGCGGGACTTCTGGATAGTGTAGAATATGTGACCGTGAGTCTACACGTTGATTGAAGTTTGTTGCATAAAATCCTAAGGCTTGCTTTGCCATTGCTGCTTGATAAGAATTGCGCGGTGACTGGTTGTGCTCTGCGTAAGGTATTGTTGATGCGCAAATTCCCAGAATTGTGTATGTGGCAATTTCTAAGTGCGTGTGTTCTTGGGTTACTTCTTCAAGGCTTATTGCAACGTAGGCATTTTCTTCTTCTTCAGCGTCTAAATATTCAATTATTCCATTTTTGACCAAATCTTCCCATGACCAATCTCCAGAAGCTATTTTGTCAATGTGTTCCGGTTGAAGTTTGGGAGAGCCTTTTTCGACGATTATGAGGGGTCTTCTTACTCTTCCTTCGTCGCAGTTAACGTATATTTCTTCTCTTTCGCCGTGGATTTTTGAGAAGTGAACTATATTTACTTCTGTTGAGATTTCTCCTCTTCTGCGTCTTTCCCTAAATTCTCGTGTTAACTCTTCTGGGTTGTTGCAGTATCCAATAATGTTGCCGTCAACAAAGACTTTTGCGCCAGAAATCTTCAGGGCTTCGCTTGCTTCGTATACGGATACAACGCCCATGCCGTAAAGTACTTGTTTTATTTTTTCTGCGTTGACACCTACTGAGATGCATGCAGATAACGCTAAGTTTTTGACCAATCCACAGTTTGAGCCTTCTGGGGTTTCATTTGGACATAAGCGTCCCCAATGGGTTGGGTGTAGGTCTCTTGCTTCAAAGTTGGGTTGGCTTCTACTTAATGGTGACTGTAATCTGCGCAGGTGGCTCAAAGTGGAGATGTGGTTTGTTCTGTCCAGAAGCTGTGTTATGCCAACTCTTCCTCTTCCCCAATTTCCTGTGGCAAGCGCATGTTGGAATCTTTCTGTTATTATTCCAGGGCGGACTGCTGCTGAGACGGTTATTATTGGACCTTTGACGCCTATCCGTTCAAGTTGATATTTTATGTCCCTACATAGGTTTCTAAAGGCTACACGGAATAAATCAGCAAGTAATGGACCAGCAAGTCTAAGTCTTTTGTTTTTGAAGTGGTCTTTGTCGTCTGTTTGTCTTCTTCCTAGTTTCAGTTCGATAACTCTGCACACCATCTCGCCTAAGAATAGAGCCTTATCTCTCCTGCTTTGGCTTGTCCTGCCGATGTGAGGCAAGAAGTTCTTGTCTATTGCAGTTTCAGCCTTTTGTATTCGATATTCTTCAACTTGTCCGTGAGCTACACGGTTCCCAATAAAAATAATTGCGTCCTTTGCAGTGTCTACGCCTATTGCTTTTTCAAATGAAGGTTCCAGTTCGCTTTGTATTTCTTTCTCTAGAGAAACTGCTTCAGCAATTTCTTTATCTGATTCCAAGCCCAAAGCACGCATTATCACAACAAACGGAATTTCTGTGGGCACGCCTGGCATCGTAACATAGATGGCTTCGTCCGACTTCATTTTCAATTCTGTTCTAGCCCTAAAGCCAACGGTTGTTGAGAATATTTTCGCTTGATGTACTGGTGCTGCTCCCTTCTCGTCTATGTCAACTATTATGCGGTTAGGTGCTAAGTCTTCCATTGCTACTATTACGCGTTCTGAACCATTGACAACGAAATAGCCACCAGGGTCGTCTGGGTCTTCTCCACAAGCTATGAGTTCTTCACGGGAAAGTTGCGATAAAAAGCACAGTTTTGATTTCAGCATCACTGGGATATTTCCAATGTAGACGAGTTCTGTGTCTTGCTCTCTACCGTCTATCACAGGCGTCATTTCTAGGGCTATTGGCGCTGCATAAGTCAGGTTTCTTAGTCTAGCTTCCATAGGGTAGATTTCGTGTTTTGTGCCATCTACTTCTGTTGTGTAGGGTCCAGTGATTCTTGTCTGTGGGTCAATTATCCAAACTTGGCCAAGTTTTACTTTGTAGGGGCTTTCAGGAACTTCTATTGGAATTTCGCCTACTTCATCTATTACTTCCTGCAAGCCGTGATCTATAAACTCGTTGTAAGAATCTAAGTGCTGGCGAACCAAGCCTTTTTCTTTAAAGAAGGCTTTTAATAGTAGATTTGTGTCTTCTTTTGAAAATTCAGTCAATTTCAACTAACCCCCGCAATTTTACATTTGAACATGCGTTAATGAACTTGTGTGATGCGGGTTTTTTCAAACTTTCAATTTCCTCCAGCTGTCGGGTCATCCAACCGAAAAATGGTCTCCAATCTTGAAGAGCTAGAAACGTAAACCACACAGCTCTCTAATAAACTTTTTCATGCAATATTACATGTTTCCGCGCATCTAATCATTTTTGAGTGGTTTCGGAACTTAGGCCTATAACGAGCCAACGACAGTTTCGGGAAATAATTAATAAGAAAGACCTTTGGCTTGTATTTGTGTGTGCAGCGGTAGCGAAGCCAGGTCTAACGCGGAGGACTCAAGATCGGAGCTACGGCAATAGAAAGCCCCTATGAGCCATCCTCTCCCGTAGGGGTTCGCCGGTTCAAATCCGGCCCGCTGCACCATTTTTGTTGCATGAGTAGAGATTTATGTGTCAAGTTTCATAGCTATTGAAGGGAATAGATATGGCGAGGGCGAGTTTGCCTCCAGGGCAGAGGGAGATTAGGAAGGTTCCGTTGCGTCACATTGGTATCGTTCCAGAATTTGATTTGGAGTTGTGGCGGTTGGAGGTGTGTGGTGAGGTTGAGAAGCCGGTTGTTTTGAGTTTTGAGGATGTGAAGGCGTTGCCGAGTGTTGTCTGCGTTTCTGATTTTCATTGTGTTGAGGGGTGGAGTCTTTTGAATAATAGGTGGAAGGGTGTTTCTTTCAAAGTAATTGTTGAGTTGGTTAAGCCAAAAGCTGGTGTGGAATGTGTTGTGTTTGAGTGTTATGATGGCTATTTGACTTCTTTGAGTTTGTCTGATTTGTTAAAGGATGGGGTGTTATTGGCTTACAAGCTTGATGGTGAGTGGTTGACGAGGGAGAGGGGCGGTTCTTTGAGGCTTGTGGTTCCGCATAAATATGCGTATAAAAGTCCTATGTGGCTGAAAAGAATAAAATTTACTTCGGAGCAGGAGTTGGGTTATTGGGAAAAGCGGGGTTATAGTAATACGGCTGATCTGTGGAAAGAAGAGAGATATGCAAAGTAGTTGTGAATTATTTGGTGTGTTTGGTTCTATAGCCCCCTTAATATATAGGTTGAATTTTTGGTGAATTGTGTTTTTGGGAAGGTTTGATGTTTTTGTCTGGGTTTGTGTTGTAGTTTTGTTGGACGCTTCTACCACAATGTTTATTAAGACTTGCGATTTAATAGGGTGAAACTTTAAGGTGGATGAAAGAATGAGAAAAAGACCGGACACACATCAAATCGAAAGAAAAGATGACCTAAAATTCGAAGCAGTAATTGACGAATTATTGGCATATGAAGCCCTAATCAGAAAGAAGACAGTTTAAAGGGAGAAAAAGGGCATAAGACACCTCTAATCTTTTAAGTTGCATTCTCATTTATTCAGAAACAAAAGGAAAAATACAAAATGATTAACAAGAATCTTGTAGGCAGATGCGGATTATATTGTGGAGCTTGCGGAATCTACAGAGCTTACAAGGACAATGGCGAATTTTTAAAGAAACTTGCTGAAAGTTTCAAATGTCCGCCGGAAAAAGTAAAATGCGAAGGGTGTATGGATTTAACGCCGGAATGTTGGGGAAACGGCTGTAAAATTGTGCAATGCCTCCAAAGTAAAGGCTTGGAATTTTGCTACCAATGCGGTGAGTATGAGAAGGGCTCTTGTGGGAAGTTTGGAAAATTGTCTCAGCGTTATGCGAAAATTGGTGTAGACGTAAGAGCAAATCTTGAGAGAATAAGAAAAGGCGAAACAAATGAGTGGTTAAGTGAAAGCGAGAAGAAATATCGATGCCGTTCATGTGGAAAGCCGTTACCTGTCTATGGAACGGAAGGAAAATGTTATCACTGCGGAAAAGACATTTCAGAACAATTCATTTAATGGAAATATGATTGAAACGTGCGGTTAAGCAAAGGATATATCTTCCCATTTGGTTAGAAAACTCTACAACATTCAGATGATAACAGTGCAAAAACAAAATTCAGCAACATTGATTGACAAAATACTCAAGCTTAAGAAAGAGAAGAAAGCGGTAATTTTAGCCCATAATTATCAGAGACCAGAAATACAAGACATAGCAGATTACGTAGGCGACAGCATAGAACTAAGCCGAAAAGCCATGAACGAAAAAGACGCTGAAATAATAGTTTTTTCTGCAGTGGATTTTATGGCGGAATCAGCGGCAATTTTGAACCCGGAAAAGAAAGTGTTGTTGCCTACTCCTGGTGCACGTTGTCCCATGGCGCAGATGCTTACAGTGGATGAGATTAAAAAGTGGAAGGCGATTTATCCGCTTGTGCCCGTGGTTTTGTATGTTAACACTTTGGCTTCAGCTAAAGCTTACGCCGACGTATGCTGTACATCTGCAAACGCCTTAGAAGTCATAGAATCTTTGAACTCTGAAACCGTCCTTTTTGGGCCTGACCGTAATTTAGCGGAATACGTGCAAAGGAAGACTGGGAAGACTGTTATCCCAATTCCAGAATGGGGCTTTTGTCCAACTCATCTGCTTTTCCAATCTGAAGATGTGCAGATTCTTAAAGCCAAGTATCCAGATGCCGTTGTCATGGTTCATCCGGAATGCACTTTTGAAATGCAAGAGACAGCTGATTTTGTTGGAAGTACATCGCAAATGTGCCGTTACGCAAAAGAAAGTAACGCCAAAAGTTTCATCGTTGCTACTGAAGAGGGACTTCTACACCGTTTAAGGAAAGATAATCCAGAAAAACAGTTCATTTTAGCTTATGAAGAAGCTGTTTGTCCAAACATGAAGTTGAATACGCTTGATAGGCTTTACTTGGCTTTAAAAGAAGAAAAATATGTGGTTACGGTTCCTGAAACTATAGCGAAAAATGCTCGAAAAGCTCTAGAAAGAATGTTTGAAATAACAAAATGAACAGTTCAGACGGAGACAATCATTGTTTTAAGTATTTTTACTCCTCGCTTGGCAGCTAACTCTTCGCTTAATTTTCGAATTTCAGCTGCGTCACCTTTTACAGCTATAGCTTCTAGACAGTCGCGTTCGCTGAGGTGAATATGCATTGTCGAACAAATTATGTGGGCGTGATGGTGTTGAATGTCTGTTAATGCGTTTTCAAGTCCTCTAGCGTCATGGTCGTAAAGTAGCATTAAAACGCCTGCTTGGTTTCCTTTTTCTCCCATAAGCCATTTCTTCTCGGAAACAAACATTCTCACTGCGTCTTGAATTGCTTTGGAACGGTTTTCATATCCCATTTTGTGTATTATTTCATCAAAATCTTTGAGCAAGTCTGGAGGAAACGTTACTCCAACACGTACTATTTTTGTCATACAGTTCCCATCATTAAGGTTAAGGGATAGCCATAAAGCTTTTATGTGTGATGGTAACACTAAACTATAAAAAAGTGTTACGAAGGCAGCATCATGCACATTCCAGACGGCTATTTAAGCGTGGAAATCTGCGCTTTGACCTATGCAATAGCGATAGTATTCTTAATTTGGTCATGGAAAAAAGCAAAAGCCACATACTCACAGTCGATTACGTCTTTATTAGCAATTTCAAGCGCCTTTGTTTTCGCAGCACAAATGATAAATTTTCCAATAACTTACGGAACAAGTGGTCATTTGGTAGGCGGAACATTTCTCTCGATAATTTTGGGACCTTACGCGGCGATTCTAAGCATGACCATTGTTTTGATGATGCAAGCATTATTTTTTGCGGACGGCGGCATATCCACCTTTGGAGCAAACGTTCTCAACATGGCAGTTATAGGCGTACTGAGCTTTTTCATAATACAACTGCTTACCAAAAACTCTAAAAGAAAAAGCTGGTTTTTCTCAAGTGTTTTCGTTGCATCGTGGCTCTCCGTGGTTTTAGGAGCATTAGCATGCGGGTTAGAGATAGGTTTCTCTCCGGTCTTTTCTAATGCAGGCGGCATAGCAGTTACTGTTCCAGCCATGCTTTTTTGGCATGTTCTAATTGGATTAGGAGAGGCAGCGATAACAACAACTCTCATCTCGCAGTTGCATAGGCTGCAAACTCCAGTTCTCACTGGTTTGAGAATTCTTAGAGGGGGCAAACAAAATGAGAGGATACCTTAAAGCGTTAATTCTCACTTTAGTTTGTCTTGCAATCCTAATACCATTCGCTTCAAACGCTCCAGATGGACTAGAAAGCGTTGCTGAAACTCTTGGAATAGAAGAACACGAGCCAATCTGGAACGGATTGATGCCTGATTACAGCATACCAACAATCGACAACCCATATTTATCAACACTTCTAGCCGGCACAGTAGGAGTCTTTCTAGTTTTAGGTGCCACCTTTTTGCTTGGCAAAGCAATCACTAAAAAGTGAAAAGCAAATGAACAAAACAAAATATTTTACAACGGTAGACATTGCGTTAGCTGGCGTTTTCAGTGCTCTCTGGGCTACCCTTAGCTTGACGTTGGGAAGGTTGAGCTTTGTTTGGTTTCGACTTCCGATACTCTGCGATTTTTCAGCATTCTTAACACTTTTGCTTGTCACATGGGCAACCGGCAAGTTCGGAATAGCCTCTCTCGTTGGTATTCTGGGCTCGTTGATAGTTTTATTATTCAATCCTTCTCCACACATAATTGGTTTTGCAGCTTCAGCGGTACTTTTTGATGTTTTGATGTTTATGAGTCGTCACAAAATAAACGCGGAAATACGTAACATGACCATCGCTGCTTTGGTGACTGCCATATCTGCTTATTTTGCCGGCGTGGTTATAGGCGTCTTTTTCATGGGAAAACCACTTGATGGAGCAACGCTGCAATGGACGTTAACCGTTTGGGGCGTGTGGCATTTAGTAGGCGGCGTAATAGGTATAGTGACAGCGTTGCCAATCATAGCTATTCTGGAAAAAGCGCAGGTAAGGAGAATTAAAGATGCGTAGTGAAGAAGAGAAACTCAAATTGCTAATAGAAGACGCAGAGAAACTCCATGGGCACTTAGGACCCTTTCTGGTCATTGGAGTCAAAATGGGAATACTAGCTGAAAAAATCCTAACAACAAAAAGGAACAAAAACGTCAAGTTACAAGTGTACGTAAAACTTCCGCTTTTAACGCCATTCTCATGCATTCTTGACGGAATCCAAACCACAACAAAATGCACGATTGGAAATCAAAAACTAAAAGTGGAAAACTCACAAAAAGAAATAACTGCACATTTTATACTACAAAAACCAGACAAGCCGCTGAAAGTAACTGTTAACCAAAAAATGATAGAGGAACTAACTGAGAAGATTTCAAAAGGCTTCTCCAACGAAGAGCTAGCATGGGAAACGGCTCACATGCCCGAAAATCGACTATTCACAATAGAAAGCTATTTTAAACCCACCACATTGAAAAACTGAAGCAGCATGCAGGATTTAGAAATAGCCAAAAAACATCTAAAAGAAAAAAATCTAGCACTCTCCATAATAAAAAATAAAGAAACAATTTTTGAGACAAAATCACATGGAATTTCCGGCTTTTTAACAGCCATCGAAACACTCGGAAACAAACTTGACGGAGCTTATGTCGCAGACAGAATCATTGGAAAAGCAATCGCATTATTATGCGCCTACGCGAAAGTTAAAGCAACCTACGCAGTGACTATGAGCAAAGAAGCCAAAAACGTGTTTGAACAACATTCAATTTTTCATGAATGGACAAACCTGGTTGAAAACATACTAGATATTGACAAGGCGAAAACATGCCCATTTGAAAGCCTAGCAAAGGAAATTTCAAATCCAAAAGATGCTTACATAAAACTTAAGGCTTTACAAAACTTTCTAAAAAACAGTCGGAAGAAACCCACATGAACAGTGAACACGAACACTTTATATCAAAGGAAAACGAAGAATTGGAACGTATAAGAAGAAAGAAACTAAGAGAACTCGCAGAACAGAAGGAGAAAAAACAAGAAATGAAAACAGAACCTGTTCACGTGACAGATTCAAACTTCAACGAAATAGTAAGCAAAAACCAGCTGGCTCTAATTGACTGCTGGGCGCCATGGTGCGGTCCATGTTTAGCTTTGGCGCCTACAATCGAAGAACTGGCAAGGGAATATGCTGGAAAGGTGCTTATTGGAAAACTTGACGTCGACGAAAACCCGAGAACCGCGGAATGCTTCCAAATTTTCAGCATCCCCACAATGTTGATAATGAAAAACGGAAAAGAAGTTGACAGAATCGTGGGACTTGTTCCAAAGAAATACATTGAAGCCGCATTAAAAAAGCATTTAGGATAGGACACTCATGGACATTTCAGAACGTAGAGTAATAGGCGCGCTGCTACTTCTTTTAGGAATATCTTCCTTAGCCGTAGCCATCCACACAAACCAGTTAAACACAATAGTGGAAATGTTAAAAACCGCCTTTAAAACAGTCATCCTCTAAAACCCTTAAAAGCTAACGCCTAATAGACTCTTTCTAAAATAACACTTCACCTAAAGGTAGTGGAGAAAATGAGCCCACCATTAATCGAAAGCCAAAAAGCAGAAAAAGAAGCACTACTAGAAGCAGCCAAACTTATGCTCATATCCTCGAGAACAGCGCCAAAAACAGCCGGCTTAGACGACACCTTAACCATGATTGTCTACGGCAAAGAAAAAGATACAATAGCCCAAAAAATGGAAGAAATAGCGGAAGAACGAAAAATAGAAGGTTTTCGACGAGACGCAAAAAACGTCAGAGACTCAGAAGCCATTGTCTTAATCGGTGTTAGAGGAAACAAAAGCGTTGGAATAAACTGTGGAGCCTGCGGCTACGCAAACTGTAAAGAATTTGAGAATGCAACTAGAAAGCTTGGGCAAGATTTTATTGGTCCCACATGCCTCTTCAAAACTTTAGACTTGGGCATAGCATTAGGCTCAGCCGCAAAAACAGCTAGCTTGCTGAACGTGGACAACCGCATCATGTACCGCATCGGCGTGGCAGCATCCAAATTGAAAATGCTACCAGAAGCTTCAGTTGTTATGGGAATCCCAATTTCAGCTAAAGGCAAAAGCATCTACTTTGACAGAGCCAGATAGCTTCCTAAGTCTGACCTTTCATTTTTTCATACATTTTCTCTAACGTCCAACGAATGCTTGATTTAAGTTCTCTTATGCGTTCTTGATCAACATTCTTAACGTTTATTTCACGGATTACGTCGCCTTCTCTAACAATATTATATGAAAATAGTTTTTCCGGAGTTAATTGTCCAGTTCTAACTAGTTCGTTGTCTTTTTCTTGCATTCTCGCAAGAACTTTGTCCACCAGAAAATGAGTAAAAGGCGGCGTGTTAACATTAAAATCTTTACCTCCCGCTGGGACTACCCGCAAAGAATCTTCACTCACGTAAAGATTTGCTAGAAGTTCGCCTGTGACAGTCTTGAGCGGTGTGACATTTTCATATTCAGCTAAAAATTCTGGTGCAGAAGGCCCAGCTATTGCCTCTTCTTTGGGGGGTGAAACCTCTGCTTCAGTGGACGGTTTGGCAATTTCAGCTCGTTTAAATCCTTTCTCTAGTAAAACTGAGTTTACTGCCTCAAGCATCGCTTGCAGTTCTTTAAGTTCAGAATCCAGTTCTTCAACTCTTTTTTCAAGTTTTTTCTTAAAGGCCACAAGCCGTTTTATTTTTTCAGAGTCTTGAGACATTGTTCTTTCACAAAAAGATATTTAGAAAGTTTCCCTTTATCAAATCTTTGAAATGTTCAGTAGCGTGAATCATGCGAGTTCTGCAATAGTGTAGTCTTCTGTTCTTGTCTTGTCAAGCGAAATTGGTTTGAGTTTAACCTTTAACTCTTTCTTCAGAAAGCTTTCGAACTCTTGAAAAACAGGGCTGTCTGTATAGTTTACTTTAACGCATAGGTTTTTTCCTTCCAGTAAGGGGCTTAAATCATAGAGAGCTATTCTCTTAGAAAAGTCGGGGTTTTCGAAAACTGAGTGAACTAAGTCTTCAGGAGGTGTTTCCATTAGAAGACAAGCGGTATAAGATGCTTCGACAACACGGTAAGATAAGCCTTCACGAACAACACATTTTCTATTTGAAGCTATCTTCTTGAAGGAAGAAGGATGAATTTCTCGAGCCCATAGAAAATTGTGATATTTATCATCAATTTCAACCCAGTCTTCGTTTTCAGAAGTTTTCCAACCACGAAACTTGCAGCTGTCCTTAAATTTCTTCAGAATTTCCCAAACTTTAGGCATTTTCATCTTTTCAAAGCAGCTCCTACTGAGAGAATCTTCTAGAACAATATTCTATTATACGAACATAAATTTAAACTTATTTGTCATTTTACTCGCAAAAGTGTAGGCAATTGAGCGTTAAAAATGAAAAATTGTAGACAAAATTATGTTTTGTCGACAAATTTACGAGAATACAGACCGAAAGATTTAAAGAAAAAACCCTAAATTTTCTACATTTTTCCGACAACAAACAATAAATCCACTCAAATAGCAATTAATAATAAAGAGGAAAGAGATTGAAGTTAAAAAACAGCACTTTAACCTTAGACATTACAGACTTGAAAATTCTAGAATCCCTACAAGAAGACGCGAGGCAAACATACACGGACATAGGCAAACGCTTGGGAATAGCTCATTCAACAGTTTATGATAGAATAAAAAGAATGGAAAAATACGGAATAATCAAGAAATACACGACGGTTATTGATGCAGAAAAAGCCGGAACAAAGGGCGTAACAGCGATTATGACTGTCTACACAGACCCGAAGGAAAGCGAAAAAGCGGCAGAAAAACTTTGCCAAGCACCACAAGTCATTGAAGTCTACACATCCCTTTCAGAAGAACTCCAAATAATAGCAAAAGTCATTGCGGAAAACCAAGAAGATTTGCACGCGTTTATCGCCAACGCAGTAGCGCCCTTGCCCGGCGTTTTGAGAATTCGCACATCAATAGTGACGAAGAAATTTAAGGAAACCCAATTTTCAATAATTAATGACCCGAAAAAGTTAACATTTATAAGAGGAACATATAATATAAAGGAAGAATCTAAATGAGTGTGGATGTTTCGAAAATTTTGAGAACAGTTCCGCGGGAAAAGGCATTCTATTTTTTCACATCCATAGGAAATTATACAGGTGTGAGCGCTTCTTCCTTGAAAGAGTTTGTAGAGAAAATAAACGAGGTAAACGTGAAATCCTTAGAGTTTCACCTTTACCGTGGAGACTTCGAAAAATGGATAGATGAAGTTTTGCAAGACAAAGAGCTTGCTGAGGGAATCAGAAGACTCCAAAAAGTCAATTTGGCAGGTGAAGTTCTCCGCAACCAATTACACGCAACAGTTTCTAGACACCTAAAGTGGTTGACAAGCCAAATCTAAAATTTTTCGCTTTAAACCCGTAAAGGTCATGCAAAGGGCAGGCGCCAACGTAAAAGATGCAATCATTCCTTGAAGATTTGAAGAAGCTTTTGTTTCCTCGATTAGGTCTGATATCTTCAAATTGCCGATTATGTCTGTATGTGGATAAAATGTCATGCGACTCCCTGGAGGAAATGTCCAATCGGGAACGACATTGCCAACGGCATCTGCAATTGACATTTTTTCTTCCAATAACATTCTAAGTAACCTCACAGTCTCTTTATCCGAGTGGCTTATGTCGACTTCTTCTGTCCAGCCGATATATGCGGTCGCGCCTTTTTGGATAAAGGCGTCAGCCATTTCCTCATATCCTGGCTTCAAACTCCAGCAACCCATCGCAATGATTATGCTTTTTGGGAAAACGCCGTCCAGATGCTTTATGAAGTCAGGGGTTATGGCAAAATAGAATTTACCGGGTTCCCATGTGTAATTGCCTTTGGAAACATAGTCGTAGACGCCGTCTCGATATTCTTCAGAAGTAAAAATATCCACTTCGGTCTCAGAATCTCTCTTCGCGTAATGCGCACGCAAAATTATTATCCCATAATCACGCTTGGCAAGTTCCTTAAAAAAATTCACTTTCACGGTTTCATATCTATGATAGGTCACGCTGAACCCAGCTTGCTCTAAAATGCTCACTGAAGTTTCATTGAATTCCTGAGCCATCGTAGAATTTGAAGGGAATTTTTCACCTATCTGGTCTATAATCGCCGCGTTTAGAGAGAATTTGTTTGGTTTTTGGAGAAGAATGAAAGATAACACTAAGCCAAAAATTATTATGGATGTGAGAACTGCTGAAATCAGCATAAGTTGCTTGTTAGAGAAACGCCGCTTTACATTCGAAACAGTAGCCTTAGTTTTACTCATTAAATAGCGTCTCCAATTCGCAATAAAAGAAAGATGTAAGAGAAAGCTATTTTCTTTTACGTTTCACAATTATCAGTGCCGCGGCAAACGCAACTAGCAGACCAGTATATGCCACGAAGTAAGATGCTGAAGGCTGTTTGCCAACCAATAACGAATAACCTCCGACACCAGGTTTTGTAACGGACACAGTAGCCATGTTGGATTTTGCACTCATGCCACCAGAGTCTGTCACGTTTACATACACGTTATAAGTGCCAGTAGCTGAAGGGGTAAACGTCCACGTCGATGAAGTCGCGCCTGAAACAGGAACGCCATTAAGATACCATTGATAGCTATACGGCGAAGACCCGCCACTGACTGTGGAAGAGAAAGTTACAGATCCACCTACAGGAATAGATGTGGAAACAGGCGTTATTGAGGCAGAAATTGAGGGTGGAGTCGGCGCTGACTTAAACACTGCTTTTAAGGTGTGGTCACTGTTCATCGTGACCGTGTATGATGCGGCTGAGCTAACATTGACGCCGTCTAACTGCCAAACATCAAACACATAACCAGTGCTAGGCGAAGCAGTTACTAGAACCATAGAACCAGCATCATAAGTATACGTGCCGGGTGCAGGATTTGTTGTGCCGCCGGCAGTTGTTTGTATTGTTAACGTGTAAGTTATTAGTGTGAAAACTGCGCGGAGAGTGTGGCTGCTGCCAACGTGAACAGTGATTGGATTTGCTGAGCCTATATTGTTACTGTCAAGTTCCCAGTGGTCAAAACGATAGTTCGCGTCTGGAATAGCTGTTACAGTAACGTCTGTTGGATAATCATACGTGTAGGTTCCTGGAGCGGGATTTGTTGTTCCACCTTGCGATACGCTAATTACAAGCGTGTGCGTCTCAGCAAACACTGCCTGCAAATCGTGGTTGGCGTCCATAAACACGTGTATT
The DNA here is from genome assembly GCA_019685655.1 of Candidatus Bathyarchaeota archaeon A05DMB-5. Lineage (NCBI taxonomy): Archaea > Thermoproteati > Candidatus Bathyarchaeota > Candidatus Bathyarchaeota archaeon A05DMB-5. Next base: position 27,006 of record JABFQP010000005.1, read on the forward strand.
GTTAAATCTGAGCCAGCATTAGAGCCGTCTAAAACCCAATAGTCAAATCTGTAGCCTCCATTAGGCGTGGCAGTCACGTCGACGGTTGTTCCACCATTATATACATATATGCCAGGAGCAGGAATAGTTGTGCCGCCTGCAGTTGCAGAAATTGTCAGAGTATAATTTATGCGCGCAAAAATCGGCTGTAAAGTATGGTCGTCTGTCATTAACACGGAAATCGGGTCAACTGAGCCAACGTTTATACCGTCAAGCAACCAGTAATCAAGCATGTAATAAGCGTCTGGGATGGCATCTACGAAAACGTTTGTCCCGTTAACATACACGTGTGTTCCAGGAGCCGGATTTGTTGTGCCGCCTGTTGAGCTTAAGATTGTTAATCTGTATGTTAGTTGCTGGAAAACAGCGTGCAGAATGTAGTTGGCATCAATTGTTAAGGTAATTGGATTCGCTGAGCCTGCGTCGCTACCGTTAAGTTGCCACTTAACAAACTTGTAGTTAGCGTCAGGAATTGCAGTAACAACCACTGAGGAGCCATTGGCATAGACGTATGTTCCGGGCACTGGGTTTGTTGTGCCGCCTGTTGAAGCTGTTATTGTAAGTGTCCAGTTGATTAAAGAGAAAACCGCTTGCAGATTATGGTTGGCGTCCATGTAAACGCTGATGGGATTAGCTGAACCAGCGTTGGAACCATCTAGAACCCAATGGTCAAAGAAGTAGTTTGCTGAGGGGACAGCTGTAACTTCAGCGTATGAACCAGATGGGTACGTGTAGGTTCCCGGCGCTGGATTTGTTGTTCCGCCTGCCGTTGAGGTTACGGTCAACGTGTATGTTATTAATGCAAAATATGCTTTCAACTCGTAGTTGTTGTTCATTGTAATAGTGATTGGGTTGTTTGAGCCAACGTTTGAGCCGTTAAGTTCCCAATATGCAAGTTTATAGTTTACATCCGGAACCGCTGTAACTTGAACGTCTGTTCCTTCAATGTGAGTGTACGTTCCAGGAGCAGGTGTTGTTGTCCCACCAGCTGTTGCTGTTATTGTAAGCTTGTATGTTCTTGAGTTAACTGTAACTTCAGCTTCGTTTGAAAGCTGGGTTGCAGATGCAGCGTCGGTCACTTTCAAAGATACTAGATAATAGCCAACAGAAGAAGGCGTAAAAGTCCATGTTGTAGAATTTGCTCCCTCGACTTCAGTGTCGTTGACATACCATTGATAGGTGTAGGGGGGAGTGCCCCCGGAAATTGTTGAAGTAAAATGCACAGAGTCCCCAATTACAATGACACTAAATGTAGGCTGGATAGAAACCGAAAGAGCTAGATTAACAGTGACTTGAGCAATGTTTGATTTCGCCCTCACGCCAACATTGTCAGTCACGTTAAGGTATACTTGATAAATGCCCGTTGATGCAGGCGTAAAAGTCCAAGTGTTAGAATTTGTTCCAACTGGCGTTCCATCAAGATACCATTGATACGTATAAGGCGGAGTGCCGCCAGAAACAGAAGAAGTAAAAATCACTTGTTGACCTAAGTCGATAACCGCAGAAGCAGGACTTATCGAAACAGACAGCGGCAATGGTCCAGCTTGGTATAAAACTGTGGAATCCTCCGAATGCGGAGACCAAGTCACTTGAGACCAAGAAATCGGTACACAAATGTGCCCATAAGCGTCAAAATGTATTCTTGCGCCTACTGCATTAGAAAATGTAACGGTAACTTCCAAAGTTTTGTAGCTTTTAGGCAAGATTGTTCCAACATTAATGTAGGTGTCGTTAAACCATGTTGGATAGACGCAGCCGCTTGGCCAATATTTTGTGCCGTAAGGTTTAGGTTTACCATATTGAAAAGCACTCTTTGGTATCGATGTGCCATTTATTGTTAAGCTCAAGAGATTATTGTAAGCAGCATCATTCAAAGCTACAATCAAATGGGTGTCATCAGATTCTAGGCATTTGCTAGTGTCGTAGATTTTAACTATAAAACTCCAAGAGTTTCCTGTTCTGTTCAAAAGCCATCCTTCATCTATCCACGGGTCACCAGTGTACTGCTTTACCCATATTCCCTCAGGCAAAGAAACACGCAGAATCGCAGGATCTACCACTTCTATAATTTGCGTCTCAGTATCGGTTAATCCGTCATTGTCTGTAACAGTCAGAGTCACTGTATAATTATCATACATTATATATGTGTGTTCAATAGTAGGCGTTGTAACGGTTGTTACGTTTCCATCACCGAAATCCCAAGAATACGCTACAATTGACCCGTCAGGATCAAAGCTTAGAGAAGCATTAAAAATCACCGAATCATTTGCGACCGGGTAAGTAGGTAAATAGGTAAATGATGCTGTGGGCGGCGTATTCTCATAAGTCACCTCTAAGTATGGGTCTTGTGCTGTACCCGTGGATTCTTTGCTGGCGAAATATCTTGCCAAATTCGGATTGTTTTGAAGCGGATCATCCAAAAGAAGTTTTATAACCACGCTTAATATTTTGTCTCCTGAATACTGAATTTGACCGTAAGGCGTAATGTCCCAACAATAATACTTTCCAGTTCCTCCAACAGGAATGCTCGTGATAAACGCGCCTACAGCCGGTGCATTATTCCAAGTTATACTTGCCTCGTTCCAGTTGTCACCAGTCTCATGCACGTAAATTTCAACGCTTGGGTTGGCATCCATGTAGGTGCAGTATAGGTAAAGCTTAACAGAAGTTATTGTCTTACCACTAGGAATAGAATTCAAGTCAAATTTCAGATAACTCCGTCTAGTTCTGGAGTCAGACCTAACGCGCAAACTTGTTTCTGACCCATGGTTGTCATTTGGAAATTCAGCCTCAACCCAAGAATCATGCGTTGGATAGAGCTTCGATGTATAAGAAGATTCGGCTTGAAACACAAGTAAAGGAGAGCATAATAGGATCATAATTAAAAGCATAGCCAATACTGAATTACCGTTATACTTCACGCTGCCTTCTCCCCTCAGCAAAATAAAATACTACCACAACACATTTAAAACTTACGGAAGTATCTTCTATAATAAATTATTGTACCCTTTTGTATGCATCATACGAAAAATGTAATAATAAAAATCTCAAACTTTGAAAACGTACTAGAAAAAATAGACAAACATCAATAGTAATGTTAGACACGGATGTAACATTTTAATCATCAAAAAGACGCTCGTCAATCTAAACTCGGAATCTCATGCTTATTATATTGTTCATAAGCCCGGTTTCGTAGAAGTAGCGTGCAAGATAATCTTTTATTTGGTCATAACCAACATTTTTTCCAACAACTATACCACTTAAGTCAGGTTTAGGTCTAGTTCTAAATTTCGGCTTTATTAAGTCCGGGCTAACATTGTACCTTTTAATTATTTTTATCTCGAACCGTTCTAGCCCATGCTGAGGACACCGCATTTCGATCCATACACTGGTCAAGCGATATCCCTCCCCCCTCTCATCTTTAATGACAAAAGCAATATAAATTGTTGTTGCTTTAAAATGTTGTGGACGGACGTTCTAACTGTCTTATTCTTTCTTATAGTGGATATCCCGCATCAAAAATAAATTAGAACACAACCTAACAATACTATTAATGTTATTACAGCAATTGATACGTATATGGCTTCGGATTTAACAGTTCCCCCCATTCTTTTCACGATAACAAACAAAATTATGAAAATTTGCAGTGCTATAATACCACTTAGTACTAAGGCCATTCCCATTATTTGGAGTAAAGGATGCAAATTTTCACTCCTTATCCAATATTTTCGCTTTTAGGAGTATTTAGGTACTGAAATACTTTAGGGTTCCTATGAAACTACAAATACCTTATCTTGAGGTAGAGAGAATAAAAGAGGAGCGTTAATCCTGCAGCTGCAAGAATAAGAGAGACTGATGAATAGATTGGAACGGGTACAAGTTTCGCTACTAATGCCTCACGAACTTCGATGTGACTAATGCGAACGGAAGTTCGCACGATTTCTGTTCTGACTTCCACTATAGTATGAACTACTATAGCTAGAACTATTAAAAATATTGCTAGTGCTCCGCAAGCGGCAAAGATCTTCTCTAAGCGCGTACTATTTTTATAAACTTGGAAATGTGTCACAAAGGCGATTGCAAGAAGAGCGCCTCCAAATAGCATAAAAGTAGATGCCTCTGGAGAGAATGTGAAAGGCTTAATAAGGGTAATACCTATTATCAGAAAAATTATGCCTATAATCACAGACATCTTACTTATGTAGCCACCAACTATGTCTAGCGCGTTCACGTTTATTTAGCCCAACTCATAGTGTTAATTCTAGAAACATATATTCTTTTCGAGTACGACATTGAAATTACAGTTGGAGTTTCCAAAATAATTAAAATAGAAAAATGTGGGTGTTAGTTTGTTTTTTTAAATATCTTAGTTTTTTTAGAACATATTAAAACAGTCATGATGGAGGCAGTCATAAGAAGCAGCATCATTGTAAATAGTGTATATTCTGGAATTACTGTGTAAGTGAAGTATTCTCCATCTTTGTCATTTACAGCATAGTTTTCAGCGTTGTCATAAGCTTCTATCCTGTATTGTATGAATGTGCCTGCAGCATGCCCTGGAATTGTTGTTTCCCACAGCCCACTTGTGGAGTTGTATGTCATTTCGACGCTGTACCATGTGGTGTCATTTTTATAGTAGAGGGTAACGTTTTTAACTCCGCTTTCAAGGTCTGTCACATTCACTGAAACTGTTACTGGTTGATCAGGTTGAACGTTGTCTTCAGGTGGGTTCTGTGCAGGAGCATCTATTGTGGGAGGTGTCTCGTCAATGGATAGAAAGTTGAATGTTGCATGTTCAATGTTGTGGGGAATTTGAGTATAAAACTCATTCCATAGTTCGGTTTCATTTAATGTAAGCAGAGATGAAACCGGAGGCTCAGCTATCACTTTCAGAGTTATTGTACCGATTACTCCACTTCCACTCGGGAACGGTGCATGATATTTGCCTTCGCTGTCAGGGAGAAAGAGAACTCCTACAACAATTTTATTGTGACAATAGGGAAGATCTGGATCTCCATGATAATCGCTCGAGGCAAAATATATTATGCTTTCTCCTTCTGCTTCGTTTACAAAGCCATCTAAGTATGTTCCGTTCTGCCATTGGACAAACTCAAAGATGCTGGTGTTGTAGACTAAAGCAAATTGGATGGCTATTAAATGCCATTCTTCATCTAAGTCGGCAAGAACTATATCGATATTAAAGGTTTCGTTTAATCGATAGGCATTGTATGTCGGCGGTTCTACTTTAAGAGTGGGAGTAGGTAATGGCGACCAGTTGTATTCAAAGTATGCTGGTTCAGTTGGTGGAGTTTCTGAACCAATTGGATGATAGTATAAACTTGTCCAATCGGGATCAAAAGCGAACCATGCGGTTACTTGCGGGTTTGTTTGGTTTACTTCTTTGATTATTTTAAATTGTATTTGACCTAGTGTTCCTGAGCCGTTGAAAGTCCATTCAGTATTCATGATGTAGCTGTAACCCCATTTTAGGATTCGATGTGTAGCGTTGACCTCATCATTAACTACTGGAGGAGCTATAGGTACATTACCCGCTTCTTCGGATCCCTTAAAGACATGGTCAGTTGGACGCCAAGCGGACACATACCGGAGTGTCTCGTTATTATATATTAAACCTGTTCCCCAGCCCTTTAACGCTTCAACATTGTTTACTGTCAAATTTAGAAAGAATGTGGAGTCGACAGAGGTTTCGTTAGAATAAAATATGAAGTTCGATGTTCCTAAATCTCTTACGGTTGTTGATGCATTCCATTTTGCAGGGTAGCCGTCTGGACCTGGATTAGTTACTGAGATTGTGGTAGGTTCTTGCGGATTTACTTTGTTTATTGAAAATGGCATTGCAAGACTTATAGCGAGCAACGTAATAATTAGAGAACATGTAGTCTTTCTCAATATCTACCACCGTAGCATAAGATTCTAAATGAACCAATATTTGAAACTTTCTATCTATAAATCAGTGTCAGAAAACAAAATTTGCCATCGAGAAGAAGAAAACACGCCAAATCGAAATAATGCTAAACAATAATCAATGTATCTAACAGCTAAATTGCCAATTCTGAGTATGGTTTTTTATAATCAATTAAAAACTTACGTGTCTCTCTTAGGTGCTTTGAGAACCAAAAACCAAACAAATCTAAAAAGTAAGATTAAATTTAAACGGTTTCAAACTCTTATTATACCGCGAAGATTTAATAAATGAATAAATGGCAAGACATTTTTAACCCTTTTTGCCGCCTCTTAAAATTTTCTTAGATTTCAGCTTAAAATTTAGAACGATAGCACCCACCACTATTATTGCTATAACAGCTATAACAGCTATAACCAATATCCAAAAAGCCCCTGCATCTTGAGATGATTCCGCAAAATACTTAAAAAATGCATTTTTAACAGTTGGTATCTGTTTTATTCCTGGATAGTAATAGACTGCTGTCCATTCTTGGTCCCATTCTATAAAAGTTTCGGCTAATGTGTCTTTGACTATTTTGAACTGAATTTGGCACAGCGTGCCTGATCCGTTAAAAGTCCATGGTTCCTCTTCTTCGGGTGTTACGTATGTGCAACCCCACATAAGAAGTTTGTGTGTAGCATTAATATCTGTAAATGTTACATCCGGAGCAACAATGTCCCAACCCTTCTCTTCGATAGACTTAAAAACATGATCAGACGGTCGCCAAGCGGAGGAGTAACTTAGGATGGTCTTATCATAGGCTATGCCAATGCCCCAGCCTATTAAGTTTTCAACATTGTTCACTGAGACATTCATAAAAAATGTTGAGCCAGCAGAAGTCTCATTAGAATAAAATATAAAATCTGATGTGCCAAAACTTCGAGGGTTAGTTGAAGCAGTCCATTTTACAGGGTAACCATCAGGACCCGGATTAATTAATGATACTATAGGAGGAGACGCGTTATTAAGAGTATGAGCTGCCTGTATTGGGTATGTCGTAATAGCAATTAAGAGATATAAAATTATCCCTATTGTTTGAATTTTCTTTTTAATCATAGTTTTCACCATAGGTGTTCTGTTATTAAGTACGCTACACCGAATCTTTCTAATATTAACATATATTAACGCATTGCATTCTTCATAGTGCTCTAGCGGGCTGTTTGTAAGCGCTTCAACTTTCGAAATACAAAAGGCGTCGCCAACACTAAAACAACCAAGATTACATAAATTATCAACAAAGTGCCTAAGGATGTTGAAAACCACAAAGATATAAGCCACATAGCATATTCAAATGAAGTTAACATTTTTTCGATTGTTATTGTAGTTTCATACGTGTTATTTGCAATCTCAGTCTCGAATTCTAGTGGTTCAGCATAAACTACAAGTTGATACGTGCCAAGTGACATATTTTGAGGGACATCCCACACATATTTAAATCGATCTGATTCACCGGCTCCTAATGTTAAGTCGCTCCTCACAAGTTCAATGTCATCAACCTTCAAAGTGAAATTGAAAGTTTCAATACCGTTTCCGTAGTTTTTGAAATTGATGGTTATTGTTAAGTTTTCACCTACATAAATTTTATCTTTTGATATTTCAACAGTTTCAATTGCAATGTCCTGAATGGGTAGCGGTATTTCTGCACTAGCACTAGTTACGCGAACTTGGGCTGGTTCAGCCTTAATTTCTCTTTTCTCTTTAAGCGGGTATAGAAACACACAGCTGTCCAGCGAGCCAGGTGCGCTTCCAGGGGCTTCCTTTATCACAATTATGTTTGTTTGGTAATATTCCCCTTCTGGAGGAGTTGCCAATATTGTAAAATTCATCTTGCACAAAAGGCCTTTTCCTGAAACGCTTACTGGATAATACGGTGGATCATTTCCAAAATACATGGTTACCATTCCAGCTTTTACGTACCCCATTCCTTGCGACTCTTCGATAAACTGCATGGCGGATATTAGGATTGCACCATCGTCTTCCGCTGTTTTGAAAATGTGATTGTCTGGGAACCAGCCCCCCGTGAAATTAATTATGCTTATATTCCATGAAATATAGATCTGCCAACCATACATGTCTGTAACGTCTTTAATGTAAAAATCAACTGTAAACACACTTCCAACGGGGTATTCAGTCGCGTTGAACTCGAATTTAAGGCTTTGGTCGATAGGATTCTCTATTCTCATAGTCGCATATTCTTCTAATAAGCCTGAAACTTTGTTGAAAGTTAAGGGGGAAAATGCAAACAAGATAATAGAGGATATAAGAAAAACTTTGTATAATTGTTTAAGCCGAGGCAACTCGATCACAGAAGTGATATTTTAAAAACCAATTTATAAGCTTGTTGAAAAAGAAGGGAAGATTAACATGTTTTACCAAAGCTCATCACTACGAGTATGATGTCACCCATAGTTATTCTTCCGTTTTGGTCTAAGTCAGCGTCAGGAGTCCATCTTGGATGCCCAGGATAAGTGCCAAAGGCGGTTACAATAACGTTTATGTCGTCCATGCTGACTCTTCCATCACCGTTGATGTCACCCATAATTTTAATCTTAACAGTTCCATCTGCCAATATGTTGTCTGACAGGTTCATTTCAAACGGAACAGTTTCAGCCTCAGCAGAGATAGTGTAGTTGTGACAAGGTGTGACTCCTTTTGTATCCCAGACAAGCGTTACTGTAGTTTCCGTGTGCGGAGGTAAGTCTGCCACTGTAGTTTGATTAAACATGGTGCTGTCATATTTTCCTCGAACATTGAAGGTTTCTGTTAGATTGCCGTTGTTTCTAACAGTGACGTTTACGTAGACCAACCATCCAGCATAAGCAACATTGGGATAAACTTCGATTTTTACTACGGCTACGTCACGTATGAGCCCTATAAACATTCCATGATAAACCTCATGCACTATAGGCTTTCTAGTGGGGTCTTCAATATGCGTATCGGTTAGATTTATCGGACTGACACCCATAGCTTCTACATGGAAAGTTATAGTGGCAATTGTCACTGGAGTATAAGTTGTTATTGGATTCGGATAAGTCAAGTTTACCCAGATGTATCCACTTTCGTCATCGATTGAGATCTTCTTTGTAGGCATTTGACCTTGTACTGAAGGAATGTTAACTTGTAATTCCAAGAGAACTTCGCGAGTATAAGTCAGGTTGAAAATTACCATCTTCATGTTCTCAATGTCGGCTACTGTTACGTTTATGGTGAAGTTAGTGCATGGCACAAGTGACGGATCTATGACCTCCGAAGGATCAATGCTTAATTTTGCAATTAATATATTACTAAAGTATCCACTGCCTTTCGTGTGTGCGATCGGTAGGTCAAACGAATCGTAAAGGTTGTCATCAGCAATTGTTATCGGAGTATCCCCGAAATCTAACACCTCAAAAGTTATTTTTGCGAGTTCGCCATCTCCAAAACCCCCGTTTTCTGCACCAACTAGGTAACAACTAATCGATATTTGTCCATGTGTTGCATTGTAATTACTCAGAATGTCAAATGCAAAAGCTGTCGTTCCAATTGATTTCAGAAAATCTCCTTCGAACACGTTTGTGGCGTTTAATATTTGGTTTTTGTAGTAGATCTTGACCTCCCAACTGTAAAGGTCTGTAGCATTAAAGACTTTTAGGCTCATGTTAAAGCTACTTGTTGGTACAAGAGAGACATCAACCACTCTTTCTGGTTCAAATGTTAAATGGGCAATTTTTGGAACAATTGGATAAAGATATTGATAATAGCCGCTACCGAGCGAAGGAATTATTGTTCCAGCAGGATGCTGATACAATGCTGTCCACTCAGGGTCAAACGCAAACCATGCAACAACCTTAGGACTAGTTTCGCTTACTCCTTTTATTATTCTAAAACGAATTTGGCACAGTGTACCGGTTCCATTAAAGGTCCATTCGGGTTCACCCATGATATAAGTGCAGCCCCATTTTATGATTGTGTGCGTTCCATTGATGGATTCAATGGTTGGAGACGGAGCAATTATCGTCCATCCCATATCCTGAACTGGTTGGAAAATGTGGTCTGGCGGGCGTCTTGAGCCATTGTATGCTAGTTTAGTATGGTCGAATACTATTCCTATTCCCCAACCCTTCATTCTCTCAGCGTTAGTTACAGTGACATTCATGAAAAAAGTATCATCAACATCGGTTTCATTTGAATAAAATATGAAGTCTGAAGTGTCAATATATCTCGGAGGACCCGCAGTCCAAGAAGTTGGCCAGCTTGCTGGACCAGGATTAATGAATGAATACTCTGGAGTTGGCGATGCATCTGTTTTCTGTGTAGTGGAGTTAAGAACTATTGTCGCAGCTAGCATTAACAATATTAAAGTTGCACAATATATTTTTGTTTTCAAGAGAATTTCCCCTTCCTCCTATTACGTGATTATTGCTACGGAATTTAAAAGGATTGTGGTTGAATATTCTATGTCAAGCTAGTATTCTTTTCCAAAGTTGCTAACAACTACTACGACATCACTCATGTCAACTCTGCCGTTATTGTCTATGTCTGCGCGGGGGTCCCAGTTTGGTTTTTCCGGGGTTGAGCCAAAAGCTGTCACTACAATGATTACGTCTGTCATATCAACGCGTCCATTACCGTCAACATCTCCGTTGCCTTGAGGGGGTTGTTCATACACGGTGATGATTTTGCTTTTGTAGCTTTGTTGTCCTTCTGAATCCTTTATTGTTAAGGTTACGGTGAAGTTGCCTCCTAGCAAGTATGGGTGATTAACGGTTGGTGTGGTGACGTTGGCAATGTAGCCATCACCGAAGTCCCAATGATAACTGATTATTGGTGGATATCCAGTGCCGTTCCAACCCAGTGTTGATATGCTAGCATCAAAAGTTACTATCTGAGTTACGTAGGGAAGATTAGGAAGCCATGTGAAATCGGCTTTTGGTGGGATATATACGTGAATATCTACTGATTTTGATGTTGAGTTCCATAAGCCTTCGTTGTCAGTTACGTTTAAGCTGACCATGAATGTTGCATTCGCGGTGAATACATGAGTAACTGTCGGGGTTGTTTTGATGACCGCTGGTGTTCCATCACCAAATCGCCATTCATAACGGATTATTGTATCGTTATAGCCTTGAGCCAAAGAGCCGGAAGCGTCGAAGGTTATTGTCATGTTGACGCCGGCTGGCATAGGAGAATACTCAAAATAAGCGACTGGAGGCACAGTTTTTGGCTGTACGCCAAAAGTTAAAGAGTTTGAAACTTGATCTCTATTGTAAGCGGTGGCTCCATAAATGTAATAGGTTCCTGGTTCTGCGTATAGAAGCGAAAATTTCATGTCGAAGTTTGGCGGGCTAAGGGGCGTCACTGTACTTGATAATGTCCAAGAGCCGCCCAGTGAGCTAGTTATCAAGAAAGTTGTGTTTTTCTCTGGGCAGTAAGGATAACCGTCTTCTTTTGGTGTTTGGGTGAGAAGGCTTGCGTAGAGGGTAGTAACTCCTAGAGGTGAGTTGCTAAAAACTTCGAACGAGGTTATGAGTGACTGTTCAGTTTGGGGGGGTGTCCATTCGTAGAAGGGGAAGTATGCCTTGCATGGGGCTTTGTTTGAGTATTCTATGTATATGGCTATCATGACGAATTGAGGATCGTTGCTGTAGTTTCTCCATTTAATTTTGTAATAAGCTGTGGAGCCAAGTATGAATGATTCTTTCGGGTTTCCTTGAACATCACATGTGTATGCCTCTGTTATGTTCACTTTCCAGTTGGCGGTTTGTATTGGGCCTGTCTGAACTGTTCTTAATACAAACGGTGTTTGGGATGGCGAATTAACTTGGATTGCTACTAATGCATCTGTCAGTGGAGAGCCGTCTAGTGTTACATTCCCAGTTATTTGAACCGTGTCTCCTACATAGTAAATTTGTTTATCTGTTGAAATGTTTAAAAATAGGCTTGGTTGGGCTGAAACGACAGCTGCAAAAAGAGTAGTAAGCAGTAACGCTAATGCTGCGACTTTTAAGCGGCGAATATTTTTGTGTGTCATGTCCCCTTGCTCCCATTATTATTTGCTGAAAGTTAACTGATAAATGTTGTGGAATATTGTTCTGTTTTAATTTAAATAAAAAAGGGAAAGTAGGTGGAATGTTTATCCCGTTTTAAGGCTTCCTTATGTTGAATGTACTGAATACTTCTGGACAGTACGGGACTCCGCCGTTCCACGGTAAGTCTGTGTATGCGTTTGCGTAGACTGTGGCAACTCCTACCACAGCGTTTGTCGGCATTGGCACTGTAAAGTCTCTAGTGTATGTCTTAAACTCGTCAATCGGTATGTGATATTCGCCCCAGCCAACTGTTGTTGCGTAGGTTGCATAGCCTATGAAGAATCCTAACTCGTCGTACACGGTTACTGTCAACACGACTGGTCTTATTTGCATGCTTAATGTTCTATACTCAACTGTGAACTCCATGTCCGGTGGGTGTAGCTTGTTCTGATAGTATTCTGTGTACTTGGAGTAGACGTTCGTTATTTCTACAGGCCACCATACCATGAAGCATAGTGTATCGTTCTTGATTTGTTCAGCAACCTCAACCGTAGCTATTACACACCATTGTCCGAAGACCCTTTCTACAGGGTTAACGCATGGCCACGGTATCCTGAATTTAACCATGGCAATGCCGTCTTCGTTGGTGTAGGCTTCTCTGTAGATGTAGAATTCACCGTGGCGTATTTCGAATGCTACAAGTTTCATTTGAACTGGCCATTCATTGTAGAGAACGCGGGCATAGAGTACGACTTCTTGTTGAGGCCCGAACATGTCGCTTGGGTTGTGTGCTCCTTGACCACCATACGGATAATCGTATTGTGTGTAGAGGTCGATGTCCAAGCCAAGAGTCTTAATTGGGCATCTGTATTGTGCGTGCTCAGATACGCCAAGAGGAACTTGAAGACCGTAGATGTCGTATATCACTTCCTCTTTGACTGGAAGTGTCGTCCAACATTCATCTGGGAATATTGTCTCATAGACTGCGTTGAAGTGCACTCTAAAGAGCATTCCCTCTCCAGTTGGGAATGGTGGAATGTATCCGCTGCTGCCCGGCACTATTACTGCGCCAACGAGCCACTTGTTGTAGCAGAACGGAAGTGCAGGGTCACCATGGAAGTCATTAAAGGCAAAGTAGAGTATAGACTCGTCTCCATCTACAAAGCCATTAAGCCATGTTCCAGTTTCATAGTATGTAGGTTCGAGGCATGTTGTGTTGAACCACAGTGCAGCTTGGAAAGCGACTGCGTACCAGCCAGATTCGACATCTCTGACCCAAATTTCAAATGCGACATCTTCACCAAGCGCGGCTGCCTTATAGGTTGCTGGTTTAACATAGAAAGTTGGTGACGGAGGCGCTACCCACTCGACTTTAACATTTGCAGGATTCAGATTTGGAACTTCTGAGCCTGTTGGGTGGAAGTACACTGATGTCCAATCAGTGTCCCAAGTGATCGATGTCGTGAGCAATGGACTCAGCCGAGAGACGCCTTGAATTATCTCAAATTGAATTTGAGCCAATACACCATCACCTGTGAAGGACCATTCGGGGTCACCCATGATGTAGGTGCAACCCCACTTCAGAAGCGTGTGAGTGGGATCTATTACCTCAGTGCTCACGGATGGCGCAACGATGGTCCAACCTTGATCTTCAGCGTATTTGAAGATGTGGTCTGATGGACGCCAAGCTGAGACATAGGAAAGCTTTGTGTGGTCAAAGACTATGCCAATACCCCAACCTTTCACATTCACAGCACCAGTTATTGTGATGTTAATGAAGAATCTTTTGCCGTATTGGTCTCCTGTAAAGAAGAAGTTTTCTGTTCCAATTGTGCCTGGATCTGGGGCTGAAGCAGTCCACTTTGCTGGATAGCCGTCTGGACCTGGATTTATTATGCTTAAAGTTGTTATTGCAGCTTTTGCAGTGAAAATGTTGAGTCCCGCTAGCATTGATGTCATAAGCAGAGCAATTACAATGGCAGAGATTGTTTTATTTCTCATATTCCCCTTTCTCCTTTCTTTTCAGCGATAATAATCTTGAACGATTTAGAATTTAAGCATTCCGGAATTATCTTCTATCAAAATAAGAAACATAACAGAGAAAAAAGCGCTTAACCACTCACTGCGTAGCATGCAACATAATGAGAATTTCCAACATCCACAAGAGGAGGCTCCTCCCTACGACATATATCCATCGCTAAAGCACACCTCGGATGAAACCTACACCCACTTGGAGGATTAATCGGGCTCGGAACCTCACCTTTTAAAGGGGCCCTTTCTCTGCGTTTGGTAGGGTCCGGAATTGGCACCGAACCTATCAAAGCCTGAGCGTAAGGATGCAAAGTATTTTTGAAAATCTCTTCAGTACGCGCATACTCGACAATTTTGCCCAGATACATAACGGCTACTCTGTCGCTTATACACTCAACCACGCTTAAATCGTGACTTACAAACAAATATGTCAAATCGAAATCTTTTTGCAGTTTCTCAAACAAATTCAGCAACTGCGCCCTGACAGACACGTCCACAGCGGATGTGGGCTCGTCTAAGACTATAAATTCAGGTTGAGTAACAATTGCCCTTGCTATGGCTATTCTCTGTCTTTGTCCTCCACTAAATTCGTGCGGATACCTATAAAGCTGATTAACGCTTAACCCTACACTCTCTAATGTTTTAATAACTCTTTCACGTGCGCTGGCTCCCTTGGCAATTCCCTGCACTATCAATGGTTCAGCAACTATGTCTTTTACAAGCATTCTAGGATCTAAAGAAGTTGTTGGGTCTTGATAAACAATCTGCATCCGTTTCCGTAATAGCTTAAGTTTCTGTCCTTTAAAAGCTGTCAGATCATACTCTCTGCGTAATTCATTCAATCTCCGTGTAAGCGCCAACAATTCTCTTCTAGAAGCTTTCTTCTTTCGAGCTTCATCAATCTGCATGTCCAAAGATGTTATTTCTTTGATAACTTTTTCTGGAGCGCCCAAAAATATGTGTCCACCGTCAGCATCAAGTAACCTGAGAACAGTTTTTCCAAACGTTGTTTTTCCACATCCCGACTCGCCGACTAATCCGAAACATTCGCCTTTGTGTATGGTGAGGGTTACGTTGTCTACAGCTTTTACTTCTGCGACCTTCCTCTTAAAAACACCGCCAAGCACTGGATAGTATTTTTTCAGTTTTTCTACATGAACTAATGTGCTCATTTTTTATGTCCTCCATAGAGATGGCAAGCAACGAAATGATCTTCCTTAACCTGTAGAAATTCAGGTTTAACAGTTTGGCAGATTGGCATTGCGTAGCTGCATCTTGTATGGAATCGGCATCCTTTTGGTGGATTAATAAGACTGGGAACCATACCAGGAATGGATTTGAGCTCTTTTCCTGGTCGTGGGATAGATTCAAGCAGAGCGGTTGTGTATGGATGCATGGGTTCTTTAAAAAGTTCGTTTACATCAGCTAATTCGACGACGTTTCCAGCGTACATAACGGCAACGCGTTCACATAACTGTGCAACAACTCCTAGATCGTGAGTAATGTAAAGTATTGATGATTTGTAAGTTTCTTTCAAGTACTTTATCAATTCGAGAATTTGAGCTTGGACTGTAACGTCAAGGTTTGTCGTGGGTTCATCACAGATTAGAAGCGTGGGATTACATGCAAGAGCCATTGCAATCATCACGCGCTGCGCCATTCCACCGCTCAATTCATGAGGGTACATTTCAGCAACTCTTTGCGGATCTGCTATCTGCATGGACTTTAATATTCTGATAACTTCTTGTTTAATCGCATGCTTCAACCATTTCTTGAATCTGTTGACTAGTGGAATTTTTGCGAGAAAACGCACGTAAAGCGAATCAGGATTCTGCAACATTTTCTCGTACACTGTTACTGTGAAGCTTCTTTTTGTTGAAGACTCACTTTTAAGCTGTTCAATTCTCTCTGTTAGTTCTTTGATTTTTTCTTGGTTCTCCTTTTCTCCTTTCATCTTTAGTTTTTCTATCTCTGTCTCAATATTCTTTAGTTTTTTGTTTAATTGTTTCTCTTGCGCCTTCTTTATTTCGTCAAGTGCCATTTTTAGCATTTCTTTCTTTCTATGTTGAAGTAGTGCTTCACCAATTTGGTATTCAACTGTATAGACAGGATTCAAATAAGCTCTTGGCTCTTGGAAAACCATCGCTACTTCATCGCCGCGTATTTCCCTAAGAAAACTGTCCTTTTGTTTCACTAGATCTACAGGTTTTCCATTGTAAGTGTAGATTATTTTTCCACCTTCAATTACTCCCGGCGCCGGAACCAGTCCCATTATTGAAAGGCTTGTTACACTTTTCCCACAACCGGTTTCTCCGACAAGTCCAAGTACTTCTCCGGCTTTTATTCCTAAGTCAATTCCGTCTAGAGCTTCAACCACTCCTTCGTAGGTATAGAATCTTAATAGCAGATTCTCGATTTTTAGTATTTCATCTCTTATTACCATTTTATCTTCTCCTTAGTGTTGGGTCCATGATGTCTCTTATGGCATCTCCAAGCAAGTTCCATCCAAGGGAGAAAAGAAAGATAAAAGCGCCAGGTATGACCCATATATACCAATATCTAATTAGGCTACTACCTGTTCCCATGTAGGTTTGGCTTTTTTCTACTAGTTGCCCCCAATCTGCAAAGTCCATCTCGGCTCCAACCCTTAGAAAACTTAGGGCTGCTGCAGTCAAAACTATTGAGCCTATGTCCATTGAGGCTAGAATCAATATTGGGTAGACAGCGTTTGGTAATATGTGACGGCTTATTATTCTAAAGTCTGAGCAACCTGAAGCTTTGGCTGCTTCTATATAGTCCTCAGATCGTACTCTCAGCACTTCGCCACGAATTACTCTGGTGTATCCTGGCCAGCCTACTAGGACTAGCGCTATTAGTACTTTGTCAAGTTTTGTCATAGAAAAGGAGATTATGTTTACATTTGGGAGGTTTCCTGTAAAAATCAACACTGAGACTATTAAAGTGATTATTGCTGCGTCCTGTATTACGACCCATTTCCAAGATGGCCCTCCTTTCGAAATCATTAAGCTTATAGTTAAGATAAGGGATATTATGGCGAATATTGGAAGCATTTCTCTTAGAGTTATACTTAGTGTTTGGGGAAGGGCGAGAGCAAAGGCCATAGCTAACACTAAACCAGGGAAAATTATGATTATGTCTGTAAAACGCATTAGAATTTCGTCGATTATTCCCCCGTAGTAGCCCGCAAGCAAGCCTACAGTTATCCCTATTATCAGAGATAACCCCACTACATAAATTCCTACACGGAACGCAGTAATTGCTCCCCAAACAGCTCCGTAGTATATGTCGAAGCCTTCTGGAGTTAAACCAAATGGATGAGCTAAACTTGGCGGCTGAGGCTCTGTAACATACGAAACTCGTGGGAGTATAAAGGGATTTTTACCTTCATACCCTGCAATGTCCCAAGAGGGGTTGGGAGGAGCCAAGATTGGGGCAAGAATGCCAACCAGAGCAAAGAATAGGATTATGCCAGAACCCATTAGTGATAATGGACTTTGTCTTATCCGGTACAACATGAATTTTATTTCTTTTATTGTTGGCGATGGAACTTTTTCTTTCTTTTCTTTTGACTTTTTGAAGATCATGTTTTATCCCAACCTTATTCTTGGATCTATGTAGGCGTATAAAATGTCAACTATCAAGTTTGAGAAAACAAACAAGAATGCTGTGAAAAAGGTAAACCCGACAACTGAAGCGATATCAGGCGCTCCTCTTTCGCCTCCTGTCGCAGCGGCTGCAGCCCATCTTCCAACGCCGTCAAAGCTGAATACTGTCTCGGTTATTATTAGTCCAGACATTAAACCAGCAACCATTAGTCCAGAAACTGTTACTACAGGTATTAACGCATTTCTTCTGGCATGTCGATTTATCACTTCGCTCATTTTTAGTCCTTTGGCCTTTGCGGTTATTATATAGCTTTTTGTTAGAGCCTCAAGCATGGTCGAACGTGTGAGCCTTATGAGCCCAGCAACGTTTATTGTTGTTACAACAGTGATGGGGAGGACCATGTGTATTAATGCGTCTAATGTTATTTCGTAGCCGTATGGTCTTCCATTTATCAACCCGTTCAGCAGTCCGTCCACCGTTAACAGCCCTGTGTATCGCGTGAAGAGACCTGCGTTATATATTGTGTTTTCGTTTGTTTTAGAAACCCGCCCAACCATGACGGTCCCCGTTAAGGCGAAAGTTATTGACAGAAGTATTATTCCTAGCCAGAAGGATGGAAGTGAATATCCACTTATTGAGAGCAGACGTGTTACGTGGTCAAGTGGCTTGTTTCTATGAACGGCGGACTTTACTCCTAGAAAAACTCCAATTAGAATTGTTATTGGAGCTATAAAGATGGCGAGTTCTATTGTTGCTGGCCACCGACGCAACATTACTTGAAGAACCGGCCCTTTTTCCAAACTGCGAGAGTATCCCATGTTCCCTTGAAGAACTTGGCTTAGCCATGTTCCGAATTGTTCAAAGGCGGAGCGGTCTAAACCATAAATTCTAATGTAATTTGGAATATTCGCTATGTCTTTTTCGCTTCTTATGTAAAGAAACGCCCTCTGTTCAGGAGTGAATAATTGGGTTATCACGAAAACAAGTAAGATTGCACCTAAAATTGTGGGAAGTATAAGGATAAGTCTTCTTATAATATATTCCTTTAGTCCCATAGTTGTTCATTCTCCAGAAAAAAGAGTTAGATGAACAACATATAAGTTTGTCGAAACCTTTTATAAAATTTACCACAAGTAATGCCCAATATAAGGGTATATTGAGTTGCACGAAGAAACTTTAACTGGCATCTTTAAAACTTTTACGTTAACAATAAATAAAAAAGGGGAAGGTAACTTATGCTATTCGCCTTTTATAGGTGCCACGTGATGCTTGTTTTGCCGAAGTTGGCGATTGTGTTGACTACGTCGCCCATGTCGATTTTTCTGTCTCGCCATCTGTACATTGGCGAGTCGTCAACGTCGCAGTAGAAGTTCCATCTTGGGTGGAATACTGGCATTCCTTGCTTGCCCGCGTATGAACCGAAGCTGCCGATTATGGCGATTATGTCGTCCATGCTGACTTTGCCGTCGAAGTTGACATCCCCGACAAAGTAACCTTCTGTACCAGGTGTATTTGTCATTGGCCACTTCCACATGTCGTAGCCGAATATTCCTGGAGCCAGTGGGTTGTAGTAGCGTCCTTGGACCCAGTCTCTCATGTAGCCTCTTCCGGTGGCTACGAAGAGTGGGACTGTGGGCACTTCATTGTAGAAGATGTTTTCAATTTGGTAATATATTGCTTGTCTTATTGGGCCGTCTGGCGAGTATAGTCCTTGCTCTACTAGAGAGTCTACTGTTGGGTTGCTGTAACGTTGTGGATGAGCGAAGGTTCCTTGGCTGTGGGCGTACGGATAAGCGAAGTTGTGGATGTCTGCGTAGTCTGCTAGCCAGCCGATCATGAATGCTGGCAGCATGTGAGCGTCCATGTCGGTTAAGTATTGGCTCCATGCTGGTCCTGCTGTGTTGGCTGTGAATGGCCAGCCATTGTCTCCTGCTACCTTGTTTATTGAAGTTGCTAGTTGTGTGGCGATTGCTTGTCTGATTGTGTTTCCAGAGTTATAGGTGATGTAGACTGTGAAGCCTACGCTTGTGAGCGGTGTTCCTCCGAAGCTTGCTGCAGCAAAGTAGCTTGCAGCTAAGGATTCGTCATAGTAGTATTTTGGTATTGAGCCGTCTATGTATGGGAAGCCTCCAGGAGCGAAAGTGTTTGGTTGGTAGGCTTCGCCGAGCAGCTGGTCTTGAAGTATCATTGTGAAGTTTATCAAGTGCGCAAAGGCTTTGCGCACGTTTACGTTGCTGAAGAAGTTCCTTGGAATACCGTCAGCGTAAAGCTCGTCTGCCGCATAGATTATTCCGTAGCGGTTGTCAGGAGTAGGCTCAATGTCAAAGGTCATGTGGAAGGAGTTCATGACCAATCCGGGTATTGGATAGTTCAATCGTATGCCTGATAAGGTTGGGCCATCCTTGTTGTTGCCCACATGTAACTCGCGTACACGTGCACGTGGAACAGCAGCAAAATCTGTGTCTCCGGCAATCAGCTCGGCGATTCCGGTCGAAGTAGCTACTTGTCTCTCAGTAATTCTTTCAAGGTATCCTTTAGGACTTATGCATGTTGGCGGAATTGGACTGTCTGGATATGGCGGATGTGGATCCTGTGCAGGCCAACCACCCCAGTAATCGTCGAATTTGACCAGGGACCAACCGTATGACCACTGCAGCCAGTCTAGTATGTATGGTCCTGTTCCACACATTACTCCCGGGTCTGCAACGTCCGGTATAATGTCCATTGCTGGTAGTTGTCCAACGTCTGGGTTCCAGTAGTTGAGCCATGTTGTCCAGTCTCCGTCCCATTCTCCTGGGTGCGTGGGGTCAACTGCTTGAGCTGTGGGACCCACATAGTCCAGTAGCCAGCTCTTGCTCAGTATTGAAGCCCAAGACTGGCTTATCACTTGGAAGAATATTCTCAAGGGATAGCCAAGCGGCAACGCTCCAACATCGTTCCAGAATGCTGCGCGTGTTCTGCCATACCAGTAGCTGCCTGGGTCGTCGTCGAAGAGTTTGACTGGCGCAAAGGATACTGAGCCTCCTGGGGTTAAGCCTTGGTTTGCGATGTTAAGCCAAACGTGTGTGCTGTTGCTTTGCACAGCCTGGTTTATCGGGTTGGACGGGTCTGAAGGCCACGTTGGGTCGGCCCCATAAGTGTTGAACAGCGGCTCATAAATCATCCACTGCGGACCACCAACATAGTCAAGAACCATCCAACGCTCAAAACTGTGCTCAACATCCTCAGTCGTCAAATAGTACTGCGTGAAAGTTATCGTGCCCAAGTCAGACCTGCACCAAGGATGGAATGGTACACCAACGCGGATTTGGAAGTACACTGTAAAGTTCGTGCAGTCAGGCGCAGCAGGGTCTGGTGGTGCAACCCATACCTGTGTTGCCAGTTTCGGTATGAAATAGTCGAATCTTTCACCATCAAAGTATATCAATGGTTCATAAACGTTGAAGATTAATTCGGCGCTGGCTGTGTCGTAACAGTTAGCAGGGTCCAAAGTAGCTGGACCGCCACCCGTGATTGTGTCGATTACAAGCTCGTTTATTGGTGTCGCAGCATAAGCAACTTTTGGCGATATAACAAGTGGCATCAATGCAAATAATGCAAGACTAACGATTAGAAGTTTCTTGTTCATTTTCCTCTCTCCCTTCTCATATTTTTCAGCACTACATACTTTAGTTCCGAACTATTTAATTTTTACGGAAGATTGTTTCAGTTCTTTTTTCTATTCAAAAACCAAACCTCATCTTCCAATACGCTTTCGAAAACGTCTATGAGTGCCCTTAAACCAAAAAACAACAATACTAGAAACAACAAGAATCAAGCTTAGGGGTAACAAAAAAAGGTAAGGTCGTACAACACTAAACTCACATACAGCTAAAGTCAACTTTCTAGGAGCGTAAGTTGAAAGAAAATTTTCCCAAACAGATTGTGAACTAACAACTACAGTGATGTTGCCTGCAACATTAACACGTCCAAGTCTCAAATAACCTCCTGCTGGACCAGAATATTTAATATCCAAAAACCTATTTTGTACAGTTTCGCCAGAAGAAACATTTAAAGGTGATAATATAGGTGTTTGTAGCGGCTCTAAATAAACTTCATAATGACAAATAAGAGATGCGTTTTCACCATTGGAAGAAAACACAGTAATATTTATGTCTACGGGAAAAATCTCAGTTTCTTCTCCTGAAATAATCTTGCTCCACTCATTACTTGCTTTCAAATCAATTGCAATGACATCATCCTCTTCAACGTACCCTGTAACATTCCAAACATTAGCAGAGTTATAGCTTTTTTTAATGTTAACATTTTCAAATGATTGAGAAGAAAAAACAGTCAAACCTAATCCAATAACGAGTAGCAAGACGCTTAGAAAAGCAGCATCTTTAGCCTTCAAGTTTTGACACCAACAGAATTAACGCGTCCATCCATACTTAATCTTTATTCCCAAAACAACCAAACAACAAACAAGAGAAATAAACAAAAACGCCAAAATCGAAAACTCCGGAACAGCTTGATTACCAACAATTTCGATAACACTTTCCGGCATAAGCTGTGCACAAACAAAATAAAGATATGTAAACTCACCATCTTCATAGGGCAAATAGGACAAAACATCACCGCCTAACAAAACTACCCATTCATTCAAAGAATCACAAGACAACAAACTCTTGGGAATGACAACTCTACAAGAACAAATGCCATCTTCAACACTCTCCAAAGTTAGAGCTAAAGTTTTATCAGAAACATTAAACTCATTAGAAACTAAAGTGGCATTTGTTGAAACAAAAACATCAAAATCCTCTAACTCAACAGTAACGGTAATCTTCAAAAACGGATTCGCCAATGGATACATATCCCATGGATAATCACCAGATGGATATCCAACATCCAGTATTCCATCTCCTCCAGTGACGTTCTGATAAGGCCCATTGTACATGTCTTGTGCAACATGGTCACTCCAATAATTTCCGCCAGAAGGATACCCATCATCAAAAAAGACTGCTGCCGAAGGAAATGGCAATGTAGCATTGACAAAATTGTTGTGATATATTTTAGTAAATTGCGAATCAACATCCGAGATGACAACAGCCGTTATGTTCTCAAATGTATTACCAACTAGAGACGAATTGCAACTTACGGTTTTAATATTTACTCCACAATATTTAATATTCAAAAACTGGCTAAACATTAAATTAGTAAGATTTGATCTAATAAGTTGAACTCCCACATAAACATTGGTAAATATCATATCTCTTATTGTAACATTAGTAACATTGTAAACTCGAATAGCTGCAACGTCAAGATAAAACAAATTTGTGTTTTGACAAGTAAAATTCTCTATAATAACATTGCCGACATTAATCTTAAATATGAAAGCGGTTGTTCCACTTCCATCTATCACTGTGTTTTCACGGTCCATTCCGACAATGCGTACAGTCTTGTTTATTTGTATTAACGATTCATAATATATCCCAGGTTCAACGATTATAGTGTCACCGTCTGCGCAATTAATCAAGGCAGAAGTTATGTTTGGATAATCAGTAGGAACCCGTATAGCTCCATTTTCAAACAAAGCCTCTACGTTGGCTTGAAAACCCGAATTTGACAAGGTAAGAAACATTGAGATTAGTATGGTTAAAAGAAAAACAACAATCAACCAGCTCTTATTCTTAACCATCGCCAAATCCTACCAAACACAGTCTCGTATATTTAAAAACGCATACCAAATATATAAATTTGGGATAGAAAGCCAGAAAAGTGTTTAAAATAACATGATAAACGATAGAAATTAAAGTAAGCACAAACTATAGAAACTGCAGGTATCCTTATGCAAAGAAACTGGACAAACAAAAACGTAGATTTAGATTTACTCACTAACCAACTAGGCGATTTTTTTAAAGAGAAAGACTTTAACGCGGTCAAAGGTAAAAGTGAAAGAGGTTATCAAATATTTGCAGACGACTCCGGATACTACAAGGTAGACGGGTATGTTTCTGTGAGCATAGAAGGGAAACCCGAGGACTTTACCATAACATTTGAATTATGCAAAGAAGAGAAAAAGCGTAAGAGTCTACTACCGCGCTCAATAATGCTAACCACAATGTTCGGCGGTGGATATTTTCTTAGAAAACAATTAAAATTCGACGAAGAATGGCTCAAGCTTAAGCGAGATTTTTGGAACTACGTGGAAATGATAGTCTTAAACTTAACAAACACTGCAGCCCAAGAAACAAGCGACAAATAAGTGTAAGCCAAAACGTTTGCAAATTTTTACCCTATTAAGATCAATTCAATTATAATAGATACTCAACGGCATTACTGTACTTCATCTTCAAAACCGCAACTTAAAAATGAATCTCACACAATCAAAATTTGCATTAAAATATAAAAAAGAAGGAATATCGTGTTTTCTGTGTTTAGTACACTTTTCCAAAGTCTACTAAGATTATTATTATGTCGCCCATTGTAACTCGTCCATCGAGATCTATATCTGCCAGCGGGTTCCATCTTAGATGCCCTAAATAGGTGCCAAAGGCATCCACAACTATCATCAAATCATCCATGTTAATCCTTCGGTCAAAGTTTACATCTGCAATGTGAGCTGGTAAGATTTCATAGTATCCATGTTGGATGCTGTGAGTAATTCGTTCTCCTTCATCGCTCATTATTAGAGTGTCATCGAGTTTCAAATCGCAAGTGGACTTTGGTTTGTCTAGCCCTCTAGGCTGATACTTCGCTCGGAAAGTTATAGTAGCTATTGTTCCTGTACCGCTAGGCCACTCCGTCCATCCACCTTCTTCTTGAGGTAGTAGAACAACACCTACAATTATGTTGTCTCCATAGAAAGGATCGCCATATTCAACGTAGTAAAAGAAAAGCGTTTCACCATGTTGCTTCAAGAAAGACCCCTCACTAACGCTTACTACTTCCAACAATGTGCTATTGAACTGTAGCCTAAACTGAACACCTGCTGTTCTCCAACCTACACTTAGGTTGCTTAAGGTTATGTTAATGTTGAAAGTTTCGTTCAATCTAAGAGCTTGATAGCTGTTTGGTTCCACTCGCATTGTGGGTTGTGGAAGCGGCACGGCATACTCAAGCCATGGGCTATATAGGACGTAGTCGCTGACGTTGTCTCCCAAACCAAAATGTGGACCATAAGGCTCACCCATATACTCCCAGCTTGTCTCATGATATGGACCTGTAGCGTCGCCCCACCAGTTGAAACGCGCATCAAGAACGCCTGTTCCCCCGTTCAAAATGCCGTATTCGTCATTGCTTTGTATGTTATTGAGGTTAACGTAGATGCCAGCAACATCTACGGCTGATTCGATGTAGATGCCGTGTCCAAGGTTATTGAAAAGGGTATTACCTTTAATGGTTGCAGTAGTTATCGAGCTTACCAAACGGATGCCGTGTTGCCATCCAGAAACGATATTGTTAGTTATTGCGGCGGTGATTTCACCAGCAGGCTCGTATTCTGGAAAGTCTCCAATAAAAATGCCGTCAGCGGATGTTATTCTATCGCCTGAAAGTTGGTTGTTTTCTATTTTCACTGTGATGAACGCATTTTCAGCCCAGCTTTGAACACCTGCCGCTGCGTTTTCATATCCTGACGCATCATGAACCCCACTTATAACATTGCCCGTGAAAGTCGCCGTCCAAGTTCCCGCTTTTGTATACTGTGCCCATACACCTAATAGCCCTATGCTTCCACCGTTCACAATGTTTCCTTGCGCCGAACCACTACTGTCTTGATAGATAATTCCAATTTGGCAGTTAGTTATGATGTTGTTAGTGGCTGAACCACTGCTGTCCATAAATAGGATTCCAGCACCCCACCAAGTTTCGGGAGTGTAAATGTGGTCGCTTATCCTATTACGGTTTATAGTTCCTTTCGCACCGTCCATAACAACAATGCCATTTTGAACTTCGTCTCCGGAAGGCAAAGGTCCTCGACCGGTGAAGTTGTTGTCATGAATGTTAATTGTGAGTTTGCTACCGTGGACATCGATGCCGTTTTTGTCGTAGTTTGTTAGCGTAGAGCCTTTTACTTCAACAGTGACGGTATTAGCTACTGCAGAAAGATAGATGCCGTAACCTCTTACTGCGGTACCAGCATCTGTAACGGTTATCCCTGTAATATTGACTGAGTCTATCAAACCGCCAGTTTCGCGATAAAAGATTCCCGCGACGAAATCTGCGCCTGTTGGTCGGGTAGTCACGCTTTCCCCGTCTATTTTCAGTTTTTTCACGATTACACTGCTTCCAGTGGCGACGTTTGCAACAATAATGCCAGCTACTTGTTTAGTTGTGCCCCACCAATGTCCGTTAAGCACTGTGGTAAGTTTGTCTGCAGAAGAAGGCTTTACAATCGTACTGTCGCCCATGCCTTGAAGAGTCAAACTCTTAGCAATTACTACTTGTTCATCGTATGTCCCAGAGTGGACTATCACTGTATCGCCGGAACTTGCTTCACTGACAGCCTCTTGAATAGTACCCGTTGGGTTTACATGATAAGTTCTTGGAGTAGTTGCAAACGATGCTCCAAGCCATGGACTGTAGTCAACATTATCACCAATTTCGCCTCCAAGTCCAGACGGGTTTGTTGTGGAATGGTAAGGTCCGCTTGCGTTGCCCCACCAGTTGAAACGTGCATCAAATGTTGCATTGTCTGCATTGTAATTGGCGCCCCAGTTGAAGATGCCATATGGGTTGTTGTAGATATTGTTATAATGTGCATAAGATAGCATGCCTTTTGTTATTTCAATTGCTTCGTAGTTGTTGTAAATTTCGTTGTTTTCTATGGAAACTGTGGAAGGCATCATACTGCCTTGATTGTAATACATCCAAATATCAACAATTATTGCTGCAGATGACCAAAGTGGACTTGGATGAGTGTTGTTGCAATTATATATTTTATTTCTAACTATCTCAGCTACAGAGGGACCGGTGTAGTCTTCGATCTCAATTCCGTAGTTAACTTGATTGTCTAGACTGTAGACTTGTCCGATTATCTCGTTATCTTGTATTATGGAAGTCGCATTGTTTGAGTATATGCCAATTCTTCCGAAATTTTTGATTAAGCACTTATCAACTGTTACAACAGAATTGTCCCAAAAAGCTACTGCAGCCGAATACATGTCGCCTATTGTGTTTGGAGACGCTATACAGTTTTTGATCGTTCCGCTGGAATTTTCATATAATATTGCATAGCTTCTAGTGCCGGCAGGTATGCCTAATCCTTGACCCTCTATATCTAAACCTTCTAAGACAACATTTAGGGCGTTTTCAACAAATATTGTAGCTTGCCTATTTCCATAGTTTGTAGCACGCATTTGCGCACCACTGATGACCGGGTTGCTTGCGGCTTTCACAGTGAGACTTTTGTTAATGTACAGGGCTTCACTGTATGTTCCATCGTAAACATAAATTGTCTGCCCTGCGCTTGCAGCGTCTATCGCAGCTTTAATTGTGTCGTAAAACAGTCCTTGATCTTCAATTTCGGTAGTCCACCAAATCCAAATGTCAAGCTTCACTGGAAAATCTCCGCTCGAGACCACAATGTCAATGTCGGATAGTTTACGGTCACCATTAACGTCCTTAAATATCACCACTAAAAACTCAACTTGATTGCCTACGTCTCGGTTGAACCGAACTTTTCCATACTGTGTCATAGAAGCACCGACGGGTAAAGTGACTCCTCCAACAGGACCCGTGATAACTTCCACTTGATAGTCTAGATATGAAGAAACTTCGAGTGGCGGAGCAGGATACCATATCACGCCATCAAGAGACCACCAGCCAGTGCCATCTTCCGGAGTAAGCGTCCCGCCTATCTCTTTAGCGAAAACGCCTAAAAGCAGTCCTGTTAACTCTTCGCTACCAACATTGGTTGCTGTGGCTTTATCTGTGAAATTTGATCCGCCTTTGGCACCAATCATAGCGTTGATTTTGTTTTGTGCATCATCCACTATCAGACTTGGTCCACTGGGACTTGCTTCAACAGATTTTGTCGTTAGCATAATCGGTATAGTGCTTGAAAGGAGCATTAAAAGCAAAGCTATTGCTGTTATTTGGTTTTTCATTTTCCTTTCCCCTATCCTTTTTAGCATAAACGCAAGTGCAACATAGCGTTTACGCAAAAATATTTTTTAACTCTTCAAAGTTTATAAAATTTGTGAAACTTTTTTCCACATCTCTTCATTTTGTGGACTCTTATGTTTTAGATGATACGCATATATGAACAAAATAAGCAAAACATAACATCAAAAAGTCTTAAATCATAAGTATTCCTCAACTTTTCTAATCATTTTTAGCACACTTTAACAATTCTATAAGAGCCTATTATCCAGCATTTTGAACATCTAATGCTTTAAGGAAAAAAGGAGGAAATTAACAGCTTCCGAAGTTCAAGAGAACTAGGACTATGTCGCTCATGGTGATTCTTCCGTCTTGGTCGAGGTCTGCGTCGGAAAGCCATCTAGGATGTGTCGGGTAAGAACCGAAAGAATCCACAGTAAGCATTATGTCGTCCATAGAAACTTTTTCGTCGCCGTTAACATCGCCCATCATTTTAACCTTTACCAAGCCATAAACAAGAGTGTTATTTTCTACATTGATTTCGCCCGAAAGCGTACTAGCAACAGCTTTTATGGTGTAGCTGTGACAGTATGGTACATGTGTAGTATTCCAACTGAAAATAAGCTGAGTAGACGCGTTGGGTTCCAAGTTATATACTGTTTCAGTTGATATGCTTACGCTATCATAATATAATGTGACTGTGAAGGTTTCAGTTGCGTTTCCTAAGTTCGCAACGGTTACAGTTATGTTAATAATCCATCCTTGATACACTTTGCTTGATGGAACTGCGAGGTCGATTACTGCTATGTCGCGAACTAGGCTGGGCACGACAGCAATTATTCCGTCATAATAGACATTGTCTTCCGGATTTTCATCGTAAACAACGTCTGTTGCTTCTGCTAAAAGCGTATAGTTTCCAGGCATAATATCAGAAGTGTTCCATAGAAATGAAAGAATTCTTCTTTCGCCGGGTTCTAAACCGTAAACGGTAACTGTTCCTATCACGTATCTTGGTGGTGGCAGAGCAGTAGGCAGTGAATATTCAAAGTATCCGGATTTCATTTGTGGTTTTATTTCTCCTGGAGGATGTTGGTATATGGATGTCCATTCAGGGTCGAAGGAGAGCCATGCGCTTGCTGTTGGTTTGGTTTCGTTTACTTCTTTGATTATTTTGAATTGTATTTGGCACAATTGACCTGTCCCGTTAAAGCTCCACTCTGTTCCCTCTGGTAGGAGATATGCGCAACCCCACTTCAACATTCTATGAGTAGCATTGAAAGGGTCATCTATTGGCGGCGGTGCAATAATTACTCCGCCTATCTCCTCGATTGGTCTGAAAACGTGGTCTGAAGGACGCCATGCGGACGCATATTCTAGCACGCTATAGTCATAGAGTATACCTATTCCCCAACCGTCCATACACTCAACATCTTGCACAGTCACGTTGATAAAGAACATAGCGTCCACAAAAGTTTCATTCGAGTAAAATATGAAGTTAGAAGTGCCAAGATATCTGGGTGGTCCAGCAGTCCATTTAGTTGGATAGCCATCTGGACCTGGATTAATTATTGAAATCGTTGGATTACCAGAAAGGGTTGCGTGAGCAGTTGACGTTGAAAGCCATTGTTCAAGTGCGTATAGAGTTACTGTGAAATCTTCGGTGAAGTTTCCTTGATTTTCAACAACAACGTCAATGTTAACGCTTTCACCAGTTCTTACTTCATTAGTAGAGGGTACAACATCTACGACAGCAGCATCATGTCTGCTTGGAAAAGGCAAGAAAATTATAGTATGTATAAAATCAAGGTCTGTTACGTCTTCTGCAATTATATGGCCTGCACCGTTTGAAATGCCTATTGTGGCTGTGACAAGTCCATCGCATGATGCGTAGTTACACTGTATTATGCCTTCTTTGCTTAATATTGCTTCAAAATTAGCAGTTGTAGATGAACCGTAGGCGCGCACAAACCAGCGGATACCAACATGCGTGGAATTTTCCCATACATAAATGTCATAAGGATCATTCGTTATCCAGTCGTCCCATGCGACAGCTATTGCCAATTTACAACTCAAATCAGTTATGCTGTTACTAGGACTAGTGTCAGGACCAGTGAATGTTATTAGCCCGTTGCTTGAAATATAGATTGTTTTGTAGCTCATTTCATAGAATGGAAAGTCAAAAGATAAATTATATTGCCAGCTCACATCGTCTCCGTGCCATCCCATAGAACTGCCGCCGCCAACCCATTGATGTGGAATATAAGAGCGCCTATAGAAGAATACGCGAGTCCATCGAGTTACAACATTGTTTGCCATATTCGTTTCTCCGGGTACGAGTGACGCATAAACGGTCACGTTATAACTTCCAGTTTCTGAAGGAGCCCACAGATAATTAATGGAATAAGAATTGCCTACAGGCAACTCCTCGATTATGGTATTGTATACTACTGTGCCATTAATTAACATGGAGAATCCCACGTTAATTTCATTGTTTAGTCCTCTGTTTTGAACGGTCGCGTTGAGTAATGTTGAATTACCAAGTTCGAGAAATGTAGGGGCTGTTAAGGAAACCTTTAAGTCGTGTTCTGAAGGCGTTAACCAACCTACAGAGTTAATTATCAATGTGTCTCTTTCTGATTGCCAAAGGCAATAGATTGGAAAAGCGTAGTAAACAACCGAACCATAACCCACTTCTGTTCCATCAAACACCGTGACAGCCGTCCATAAAGTATCTGTGTATCGAATAACTTCAAATCCTCCGTTTGTCGGGAATACGCCATCATCGTATGGAGGGCCTTGAAGCCATGTGAAGGTCATGGGTAGCCCTTGCGTAACTGGATGGGACGGATCTGTGACAGTTAATCCGTAGGCATAAGTGTCGTCAACTTGATAGACTGCATGGGCAACATTTACCATGAAATTGTCAGAGCCATGGTTATACCCTATATCTTCGCCTTCCAACAAAATATTTCCACCCATTGCAAGATAAGCCTTCAGCGTTTCAGCATCCGCTGAGTCAACCGCCCAACTCCAGTAGTCACCACAAGTCCATATTACAAGCTTGAACTTCAGCAAAAATTCTAGTGGTGGACGTCCCATGCTAGATTCTTGCCATACAAAATATTCGTAGCCGTTGGACGTTAATGCACATTCAAATTCCGGCAGACTTGTGCCTCGTATCTTATATGCCGCGTCGTCGTCAGCTACAATTAGAATGTCAGGTAGAATCTTTACCTCAACAGTTTTGCTTATTAGATTGTTTTTTGTGAATTCTTCGCCAAGCATTGGACACGCATATACAGTGATGTTGTACATACCTTCGACCGTTGGAATCCATGTATAACTAAACGTAAAAGACGCATCAGTCACAAGTTCAGGAATCAAAACGGAGTCGACAAGTGTGCCGTTGACGAATAGTTGCAATTCCACATCGGTTTCGTTGTTAGCGCCACGGTTTTGGACAGTTGCGTTCAGCAGAGCCGAATCGCTAGGTTCAAGAAACTTTGGAACATCTAAGGATACAGCGAGGTCATGTTCGTAGCCTTTTGCCAAGTAAACGATAGCGTTCTCCCACAATTCGATGGCGTCAAGTTTTCCATCACCATCTTGGTCGTAACGAAACTCGTCCAACATATAGGTGAAAAGCACTGTTGGGTAAGTGTTCCCTACGACGATAGCTGCATAACTTTCGGTAGGTGGCATTGTGAAGCCAGCAATTGAGGTGCCCGTGGTCGTTGCTACGTGGTCTCCGTCGTCTGCGTATCCTTCAATGTAAGAGGTGAGGTCGCCTACAGTGTTTGGAAAGGTAAAGATTGAATGTGAAGGGTTCCACCGATATACGGATTCTGGTGACCACATGTCTGAAACCCATTGAACCCCAAGGGTATTCCACAAAGTTGTTGGCTCAGAGTTGGATCCGTCGATGTCGAAAGTGCTGAGAACAAGGAGCCCACCGTTGCGCACATATTCTTCAATTTCTGTCCAATAAGAGCCTAACGCGTAGTAGTTGCAGTGGTCAACAACAACCAGATCCCAAGCTTGACTTGTCAATGCTACGCCAAATTCCCAAGGATCATCAGCATAGTGGGTATAATTGATTCCCAAGTTGTCTAAAGCAACAATGGCATATCGTAAAGAAGGTGTAACGTAATAGTCGTCTGTGTAGACAAGAACACTTCTTACACCAATGAATAATACTATCACCGATTTTTTGGCTAAGTTGTTTCTTGTAAGCTCTTCTCCAGACATAGGCGGCGCATAGGCTGTGATGTTGTACATGCCTTGAACCGTTGGGGTCCATAGATAGCTTAGAGTGTAGGAAGAGCCGACAAGTAACTCAGGTATTGTCACGGAGTCAACTAATGAGCCATCGATAAATAGTTGCAGTTCGACATTGGTTTCGTTGTTTAGTCCTTTGTTGGAAACCGTTGCGTTTAGTAGCGTTGACTCATTTGGTTTAAGATGTTTTGGAGTTTCGAGAGAAACAGTGAGTTCGTGTTCTGGTTTTGGGTAACGTGACCATAGTATCGCGTTATAGAGTAGTTGCAGGTGATGGTGATAGTAGGCGGGTATGATTTCGAGCCATGGAGAAATGTAAACTAAACCTTTGTAGGTTACTATGGCGCTTTCTTGATAGTGCCCAAGAGCAAGATATTTGCCTTCGACTAATTCGTTTGAGTCCCATCGTCCATCGGAAGGAATAGCTGTTCCAACATAGGCGAAGACGAATGGATTGGGAACATTTCTGAACAACGGATGAGTTGTGTTTAACAAGTGTAAGAGGTCTGTTCCCACCGCGTCATACGTGATATTTTCATTTATTCCAATCAACCTTGCCAGTTTATTGTTGTTTGGAACTGCGTAATAGAGCGTTCCAGCAGTGACGATTAACCCGTGCCCTTCATAAATATACAGTGTTATTGCTTCAATTTCAGCGTCTGTAAACTGCCAACCAGCATATGGATCATAAGCGCACGAAATGATTAGAACATCTGCTTCTGTGGCTGCGATGTCTTCGTATGTTATTCCTTCTTTGTTTAATGTCGTGTAGTCAACGTAAACCATTTTGTCGCCAAACAGGTACCATTCACTACTTAGCACTTGCCAGTTAGTGATGATTTCGCTGTAAATATTGCCGGCAGAATGCAACACGACAGCCTTAACGGGAATTCCTACATAGATACTTTTTGAGAGCATGTTGTTGTCTACGCTTGTTTCTCCTGGCACTGGCGTTATGTAGAACGTAACATTGTATAATCCTTCAATCAGCGGACTCCATGAAAGAGTAATTGTGGTTGTGTTTCCAGAAGCCAAAGAATCTATCACCTTGGAGTCTACAGCAGTACCGTTTGCCAAGAGTTGTACAACTATGTCTGCTTCGTTGTATTCTCCAAAGTTAAGTATAGTTGCGTTTATAATTTCTGAAGTTCCTGGCTTAACGTATAGCGGTGTTTGTAATGCATAAGCAATAAGTTCATGTACTGGTGGAATCTGTTCAACGGCCTTTCTTGCGTTTATTCTTCCATAACCATAGTACACGTCAAAACCAGAGTTGCCTAAGTCATCAGCAGCATATCGTAGCCACAATCTTAACCAATCTCTCGATTTTTCAGGATGCAAGCTCATTACAAGAGCGGCTAATCCAGACACATGAGGGCACGCCATTGAAGTGCCACTCATATAAGCGTAATTCATTGAAAAGCCATAATCGTTCATGGTTACCCAGTAAGTGGGCATTGTTGAGTATATGTCGACACCTGGTGCTGCTAGTTCAATCCAATCTCCCCAGTTAGAGAAATACGCCTTGTTATCGTATTGGTCTGTTGCCGCTACAGCGATTACTTCGTCATAACCTGCGGGATATGATTTCATGTTTGTGTTGTCGTTTCCTGCGGCGGCAACTACGAGGACTCCGGAATCATAGGCGTATTTGACTGCTGAGTGAACTAGTTCACTGTCGCCATAACCGCCCAAGCTCATGCTGATTATGTCAGCTCCGCTGTCGGTTGCGTGAATTATTCCATTCGCAACCCAATCCCAGTAACCATAACCTCCGCTACTTAGAACTTTTTCTGACATTATGCGTACTTGCGCTAAGCCAGCTACACCAATGCTGTTGTTCAGTACTGCCGCAACTATACCTGCACAGTGGGTTCCGTGTCCAAAATCGTCCTTCGGGTCTATGTCGTTATTAGCCCAGTCAAAGCCTAAAGGCGCGTAGTTTGCTGCAAGGTCGGGGTGGGTATAGTCAATGCCAGTATCGACAATAGCCACGAGGACTTCTGAGCTGCCGGTGGTGATGTTCCATGCCCAATCTGCCTCTATTTTCTGTGGACCCCATTGGTTTGTCCAGTATGGATCGTTAGGAATCCATTGAACTTGAACCTTCATGTTTGGTTCCACGTAGCTGGCTAGTTCCATGATTCTTGCGTCTTGAGCAAATGCTGCTACTGATGCGAAAGAGAGCTCAACAACCGCGGCTTTAACTTCTCCTCTTATTGAAATGGTATTGACGATTTCTGCTTGATATTTTGCGGTTATTTCCTCTAATTCATGGAGACTTTCAGAGTTTTCCTCTTCTAACCCAACTATCAGTCGGGTTTTATCGCCATTCGTGTAAGTGAAGTTTTTCCAAGCGTTTGTGTCATTAAAGTTCCAGCCTTCTGTATTTTTATGTGAAGCTTGAGAGTCTTTGCTTTTTTGAGCATTTGAGTTAACGGTTTTTTCGTTAACTGTTTTCATAAAATCTTCATTGGAAGGGACGTTTTCATTTTCTTTTCCAAAAGATGGATTTATGATAAATGTCGTAGCTAGTGTGCTTGTTAAGAGTAATATCAACATTAGAAAACAAACTATTTGCTTTTTCATATTCCGTCTCCTTTCAATTTCAAAGCATAGACCCAAGTTTAGTCGGTTCTATGCTAGATTATATTTTAAGGTTTCCTTGCTTTAAAATCTTGCGAAAATCTTCAAATAACCTAAAAAATGTATCATTTAAAAATTCCAGGGACCACCCCAATAAACCAAGTTTATTATTCTGTGATTGTTTTGAGTTGGCTTTTATACATCTCAACAATCTCTTCAGTTGTGGTCGCGTCTTCTGCAGCCTTGTCAAGTCTATAGTTTCCAGTGAACCGCGGAAAACGAATTGCCAGTCCGCTTCCTTTTCTTATCGAGTCCATGGCGCACGTATGGATTGGGCTAAGGGTTATTTCTGCACCTAAAATTTCAATCACCACGATGGGCTCGAACCAAACGTCCGCCTCAAGCAAAGAATTGACTCTTGAATGTTTATGTTGCACAATGTGTTTCTGCATTGTTTTTGGCAGTTTTTCCAAATCTTCGTCTGTAAAGCCCGTGCCGCATTTTGTCACGGTTTCGAAGGTGTCGCTTTCGGGGTTGTAAGCTGCTAATAGTAGGGCGCCGTAGGTTCCGGCGCGTTTTCCTCTGCCGTGGAATGCGCCGACTATGACTAGGTCTACGGTGTCTGTCATTTCGCTTTTGTAGTCGCGTTTGTATTTTATCCATAGCCATCCTCTTGCGCCTGCTTGATAGACGGAGTCTGCAGCGATGGATTTGCACATTAGTCCTTCACAGCCGTTTTCGATTGCTTCTAGGAAGAATTTTTCCAGTTCTTTCACGTCGCTGGTGATTAGGCTTTTTGCTACTTGTACTCTTTCGCTCTCTTTTATTGTTTCTTCGAGTGTTTTTCGGCGGATTGGGTAAGGTTCTAGTGTTAAGTCTTTGCCGTCAACGTAAAGCGCGTCAAACATGAATAGCGAGACTGGATAGGCTTCCATGGCTTTTTCAATTTCGTATTTGCGTCTGCGGTGCATTAGTTCTTGGAAGGGGCGCATTTCGCCTGTTTCGAGGTCTATGGCGACGCATTCGGCTTCGAGGATGGCATCTTTTGCTTTCACGTGTTTTTTGATTAGTTCGACAGCGTCTGGGTATTGGTTGGAGATGTTTTCTAAGCGTCTGGAATAGAGGATAACTTGGTCGCCTTTTTTGTGGGCTTGGATTCTTTCTCCGTCGTATTTGTATTCAGCTATGCATTTTCCACTTAGTTTGTCGAGTATCTCTTCGGGCGAAGAAAGCCTTTCGGCTAGCATGGGTCGAATGGGCTCGAAAACTATGACTTGGAATTTCTTTATGCCTTCTAATCCTTTTTCGGCTACGACTTTGGCGACTCTTCCGAGGTCAGAGGAAATGTTGTAGGCGCGTTCTATGTGTTCGCGGCTTTCTTTTCCGCCTCCGTAGGCTATTGCTAAAGCGTCGAGAACTGTCATGTCCGCAATGCCTAGGCGTAGGTTTCCTGTGACGGTGCGCATTATGTATTTGGCTTCTTTGGGAGTTGCGTCTGCCAGAAGCCCTGCTAAAAGGGACATTTTGGTATCCACGGCGCCTGAGCCCGAAGCTTTAGCCATCTTGTCAAGAGTTTCGTAGACTCTTTGAACTGTTAAGGGCTGTTGGAAAAAGGTTACTTGTTTCTTTTTTGCAATGAGTTTCTGGGCGGTTTCGCCTATGTCTCCGCTTGTTTTCAAGTCTTCTTCTATTTCGTTTTCGCTTCTTCCAGAAGCCCTTGCAAGAGCTTTTATTGCGAGTTTTTCTGCCACACCTATTTCGAGACCGATAAAGTCTGGGTATATTTTGCCTTGAGTTAAGTATACGACTTTGTCGATTATGTTTTTTGGTGTGTTTTTGAGAAGGTCAACTAGAAGGTCGGTCATTTCTAAACGTTTAGTTGTGGCTTCGATTTTTTCGTAAGCGTCAGCAATTACGGCATACCGCAATAATTAACCTCACAAACAACAATACACACACAAAGATATTAAATTTCATTTTTTGTTTAGAAGGTTTCGTAATGGACGATTTGATTTATTGGTCTTCTGTTTCTTGGAGAAGGAGTTTCAGCAGAATAGCCTACGGGAATTATGGCTACTGGTCTTACTCCCTGCGGAGCTTTCAAAATTTCTTTTGCTTTTTCTTCTTTGAAAGCACCAACCCAGCAGGTGCCCAGTCCAAGAGAATAAGCAGTTAAGTGAATGTTTTGGATTGCAGCCGCCGTGTCTTGTATGCAGTATAGGATTTTGCCGCGAATGCCATAACCTTGCATGGAACGATTTTCATTTGCACAAACAACAATCACAACAGGCGCTTCTTCAATGAAAGACTGGTTAAGTGCGGCTTCAGCAAGCAACTTCTTGATTTCTGGTTTACGAACAACAACGAACTCCCATGGTTGAACGTTTCCAGCAGAAGGCGCCCAACGCGCCGCATCAATCAGCTTTTCAACAAGCTCGTTTGGCACGTCTCGACTTTCGAAAGCTCGAATGCTCCTTCTTCCCTTAATAGCCTCAAACACGTCCATAATCTCACACGCGCTATTATTACACATAAAAGTTTACAACACAAAAGCCTTAAGTCTTATCCCGCCATCACTTTCAGTTTGGATGATGAAGCAGAGAGTCAACAGAGCCAAAGCAGTGATGTGACTCGACGGGCGAACTGACACCTTCTTCTAAGGAAAATTTATCAGCTAAAACAGCGAATCAAAAAAGATGCACGGTTCAAGAATTGTTGGAGTGAAGTTTAGGCGGAGAAAACTTGCATAAACGCAAAATCATGGAAGCACTTGATAGGATTTCATCAAAAAAAAGCGTCAAGTATGCAGTATACTTAACAGCTGTAATACTATTCTTCGCATTAATATTGCTGCCTCCACTTCTTGGAATAATCGTAAAATGGAACGCAATGCAAACAGTTCTAGACAAGCCAGACCGCATGTCACGTTCATTAAACGCCATCCAAAACTCTTTCTTAGTAGCCTTACTCGTTTCAGCCTTAGACGTGATTACTGGAATTCCAATGGCGTGGTTCATCACACGCGGAAAATCAAAATGGCTAAACGTTCTTGACACGTTAGCGGACATTCCATTCGTAGTGCCCACAGCCGCGCTTGGCTACTCGCTATTGCTGTTCTGGAGCGACCCAAACGGAATATCAAGCCTCTTCGGAAACCCGCTAGCTTCACCCGGCTGGCTTCTCGTCATCCTACTCCACTTCACATTCTCCTACCCAGTAGTCATACGAGTAGTCGTCGGAGCATTGCTTGATTACAAAATCGAATATGAACAAGCTTCCCGAACACTTGGTGCACCGCCCTTAACAGCGTCAAGAACCGTTACCTTCGCAATCATCAAACCCTCACTAATAGCAGCCTTCATACTCGCATTCGCAAGGTCACTTTCGGAAACCGGCGCAACCTTCATGGTCGCCGGAGCATTCGAAAACGGTCCAGTCTTCATACGACACATTACCAACGAATTCAAAGCCGGCACGATTGACAAATATGCATATGAGGGCTCTCTAGCATTCGCAAGTTTCATACTCATCGCCATCGCTGTAGCCATCTTCGCACTAATCCGCATCTTAGGACCGAAGCTAAAAATTCCAGCAAAAAAGACATGGCCATCATGGGAAAGAAAACTGAGCTATTCAAAAGCAGCAACATCCAGAAACACCGTTACGCTTTTGATATTTCTGATAATAGTACTTATTCCATCCCTTTTCGTGGCGCTACCAGCTTTTCAAGCAGTATTCACCAACATATTACCTAATTCGCTCTCAGGAAACATTCCCGGAGGAGTAAATTGGGGAGATTATTGGCAGAGCATTCTTTTATCATATTTTCTGGGCGCGGTAGTTACAATTTTAAATGTTGCAATAGGATTGCCAATGGCGATACTTATTGCGAGAAGAAAGTTTGGAAAACTGTTGTCTGGAATGCTGGACGTGCTCGTGAATATTCCGTTGATTGTTCCATCAATAGCCCTCGGCGTCTCGCTTAGATTCTTCTGGAAAGACACCTTCGCATTTATGCCCGAAATGCTGCTGCTAATTTTTGCTCACTTAGCAATTACTTACCCATACTTTGTGAGGTCAATGTCCGCAGCCACTGAAAGAATAAGTGCAGATATGGAAGAAGCCGCAAGAACCCTCGGCGCCAAACCGCTGGGAGTGTTCAGAACAATAATCTGGCCATTAACTAAATACTCAATATTTTCAGGTGCAATAATCATTTTCACAAGAAGTGTAAGCGAGACAGGCGCAACCGTGGCCGTAGTAAGCTCGTTGAAAACGGTGCCAATTATCCTTGAGGATTGGGTTTTCCAAGTTCAGAAGAAGACAGGACCAGCTACATCATTAGATGTTGGCTTAGCCTGTGGATACCTAATTCTATTCTCATTCATCATTCTACTTGCATTAAGACTCATTGTGAGAGGAAAAGGAAGATACTAGCATGATTAATATACCGCTTAAAATTTATGCAAAGACAGCCAAAACAAATGCGGTGGGCGAAGGAGACTAACAAATGCCAGACGTCCGCGTCGTCAACGTAACAAAAAAATTCGGAAAAATCCTCGCGGTAAACAACGTTAGCCTCCACATCCGCGACAAAGAATACTTTTCACTGCTCGGTCCAAGTGGATGCGGAAAAACAACCTTACTACGGCTTATTGCCGGATTAATCCAGCCAGACGAAGGCGAAATCTACATTGGAGACAAGCTTGTGAATGATGTTCCACCAGAAGACAGAGACATCGGATTCGTCTTCCAAACCTTCGCGCTGTTTCCACACATGAACGCTTGGAACAACGTAACTTATGGTCCGCGCGTGAAAGGCTTCGACATGAAGAAAGCAGAAACAATAGGGCATGAAGTGCTTGAAATGGTTAGGCTCCACGAGCGATTAGACGCTTTTCCGAATGAACTAAGCGGAGGGATGATGCAGAGAATTGCCGTTGCAAGAGCTCTTGCCGCGGGAGCCAAACTGTTGCTTTTAGACGAGCCGCTTGGACAATTAGACGCAAAAGTCAGAAACGAATTAAGATATGAGATAAGGAAAATGTCCAAGGATTTAGGATTAACAGCCATTCACGTGACTCATGACCAATCAGAAGCCATGGCAATCTCAGACAGAATCGCAGTGATGAAAAAAGGAAAAGTGTTGCAGGTTGGCACTCCAAACGAGCTTTACATGAACCCGCAGAGCATTTTTGTGGCGCATTTCATTGGAGAATCAAATTTTCTAGAAGGTTACGTATCCAACGCGAACGGTAAAAAAGCGACAATAGAGCTTCGAGGTGGAATAAAAGTTCAAGCAGCCGACAAGAACATAAAAATTGGCGAGAGAGTCGTCTTAGCCATAAGGCCAGAAACTATCATAGTTGAAAAAGGAACAAACAAAAACGCCGTTTCAGGCACAATAGAAAGAGTAACCTTCGAAGGAACAAACGTGCGCTACGAAATAAGACTTGAAAACCAAGATTTAATAGTCATCGTTAAGCCTTCCCTAACCGAAGAATGGTTTAACGTAGACGAAAAAGTAAATGTGCAGTTTCCACCAGAAAAAACACATGTATTCCCGTATCCAGAAGCAGGATTAAGAGGAGAAATAGCAGTTGAGTGAACTCATAAAATGGTTTGAAAAAAGAAGAGAAACCAAAGCATTGGCAACCATACAACGCCACTTAGCTTTAACAACAGGAATAGTTGAAGACTTGGAAAAAGCAATAGTTGCGGCAGTGAAAGGCAACAAAAGCGAAATGAAAGAATATGTGGAGCGCGTAACGGGAAGCGAAAGAGAAGCAGACGCGTTGAGAAGAAAAGTCATGGATGAAATCTCAAAGGGAGAACTTTCACCCGTAGACAGAGCAGACCTAATGGACCTTGTGAAGAGAGTTGACATGGTTGCAGACTGGAGCAGAGAATCCACACGTGTATTAGGAGCAATACCAATGGAAAAAGTGCCAAACTCGATTAAGGAAGAATTTGTGGAAATGATAAAAAACGTCAAAGAATGCGCAGTTTCCCTCCAAAAATGCGTAAACAAAATGATGACGAAACCAGAAGAAGCCCTTCAGGCTGCAGATGCTGTGGAGCGTGAAGAGGAAAAGGTTGATGATATACATGAAAAAGCTAGAACTCTCTTAGGAAAAGAAGATTTATCCAGCGCTGGAGTCGCAGTCTTAATAGGACAGCTCTTCGAAGCTATAGAATTAATAGCAGACGCTTGCGAGGACGCGTGTGACCAAGTGAGAGTTATAATGGTTCGAAAGTGAGGTGAGCATGCATGGCGGAAATGAAAATTGACATATCAGAACTTAAAAGAGAAGGCGGTGACATAATCAAAGAATTAGCTGAGTATTTGAAAGAGAAAACTACAGCGGAAGTAGCCACTGGAACAGACTCGATAACCATAAAAGATGAAAAACAAAGTGTTTCCAAAAAGTATCTTCGAGTACTTCTAAAGAAGTTTCTACACAAAAAAGAACTCAAAGAGTATTATAGAGTGATAGGCGGCGAAGAAAACTCGTTAGTTGTTAAAGAAAAGAAAATCGCTGAAGAAGAATAATTTCACTGTTTCTTTTTGAACGCTTCACGCTTCTTTTTTGCAAGGTCTTCTTGAGCCTTCAAAAGGTAATGCCTCGCCACGTAAGCACTTTTGTAAGCGTCTAAAAGTTTCTTACTTGCCATGTGTTTCTCAGCATCTTCGAGAAGACTATGAGCTTCGGTCAAAAGCGCGCTTGTTTCCATTTTCTTTAAATCCGGGTTTGGCTTCCACTTTGCCGTTTCGTCTTCGTTCTGAAACATTATCGAAAACAGAAACAGCGCGTATTCCAGTTCAGCCGCAGCATGCCAGAGATTATCAGCAAAGGAATTTTCCTCTTTCTTTTTCAATGCTGAAACCGAATTTTCTATGTATGTCATCGCAGTTTTTAGTGCCTTCAATATTTTATCGTTAGCAGCCATTGTCTCAACCCGTTTTAGCCATTAATACTTCGCGTCCTTTTTTATCTGTTTCGTCAAACTTGAATATCTTCAAACTTTCTCCTTAACTATAAAAATGATTCCCAACAAAATCAGAACAGCGCCCAAAACAAACTGGTAGGCGGGTATTTCTTGAAATAATGCTACGCCTAAAATGGTTGCGCCGACTGGTTCAAGAAGAGCTAAAGTGGCAGTTTCGAAAGATTTCAGGTTGGATAAAGAAGAAAAGTATAACGTGTGGGCAATTGCTGTTGGCAGTATGCCCAGACCTACTAGCGGGAGAATAATCTCCATATTAAATGGCATCGTATACGTTGAATTAGTTGTGAAAATGTTCAAAACTCCAATTGTGATTGCGGCAAATGCGTAGATGGGCAGCATTAAAGCAAAGATTGACATTTGACTTCGCACTTTTCTTCCATAATTAAGATATAAAGCGATGAGCAAAGCGGCTAAAACAGCTTCTAAATCGCCTTTTAAACTCGGAGAAACTCTTACAAATTGATTCTGCGAAGTTACTGTTTCAGCATAACCAATAACGCATAAGCCTACAAAAGACAAAGCCAAACCAACCATCGCCAAAACAGAAGGCTTAAGCTTAAACACAAAAGCGGAGATAAAAACTGAAAAAATCGGCGTTGTATTGACGAGAACCGTTGCGTTTAAAATTGTCGTGTCTTTTAACGCAGAAACAAAAAATACGAAGTGCAAAGCAAGGAAGAGACTGAGGACGAGAAGCTGCTTTATGTTCTTTTTTACGAGATTAAAGTTGAATGATTTTTTAAGCAGAAAAGCCATCACGGCTAGAGCTAAACAAGCGATTATCAAACGCCAGAATACAATGGAAAAAGCGTCTAAGTTTGGCAGAAATTTTATGAAAATTGCAGCCGCGCCAAAGAGCACCCCAGCAATTGCGCTTTCTATCAACGCCAGCCTTCTTGTTCTTCCACTCATTCAAACGCCCTTTTTGCCAAAGTATGTACAAAGCCTAGTTTTAATAATTATTCCATTTTGTGACCAACGAAGTGGGCACTTGTAACCATAACAAATAACTATTCTGACCAACCAAAAAGTAGAATGTTAGAGGTGCCAAAAATCTTGAAAGCAAAAAAAGAACAGATACAAGAACCGGAATTGGAGAAAATTCTTGATAAAGCCGCTAAACTCGGAGCTTCTTATGCTGATGCGCGCTATCAAAACTACGAGTATGAGCTGATAACTGTTGAGAATAAAACTTTGAAAACTTATTCTTCAAGGAGACTAAGCGGTGTAGGCATAAGAGTTGCAATAAAAGGAACCGTGGGTTACGCGTCAACAAGCGACTTAAACCCGAAAAGTCTTGAGAAAACCTTAGAAAACGCTGTTAAAGCCGCCAAATCCGTGGGAGGCGAGAGGAAACCGTTTAGAAAGTCTAAGATTGAAGAGGCAAACGTGAAGCTCCCAATAAAGGTTAATCCTTTTGATGTTTCGCCGGAAGAGAAGGTTTCGTTAGCGTTAGACGCGAACAAGTCCGCGTGGATAAGCGATGAAATAAAGAGTGGCATGACATTGCTTGGCTGCTCCAGAGATGCCAGGCTATTCATGTCTTCAGAAGGCGCCAAAGTAAACGTTGAAACGGCGCTTGTAGGTCTTTTTCATGAGTCAGTTGCTAAAGTTAGCGGAGTCATGGAAAGAGTGCCCTACAGCGAATCCATGTGCGTAGGTTTTGAGTTCATAAAAAGCAAGAACTGGAACTCTTTTACAGTAGACATTTCTAAACTTGCAATAGAAGCAGCAAAATCAAAAACTCCGCCTCCAGGCACTTACCCGGTGGTTGTGGACCCGAGAGTTTTTGGAATACTATTGCATGAGGCGTTTGGGCACGCGTCTGAAGGAGATTTGGTTTCTACTGGCGAGTCCGTGCTTCAGAACAAAATTGGCGCCAAGTTAGCAAGCGACGCCGTAACCATAATTGACGAAGGCACGGTTGAAGGAGGATACTTTTATCCCTTTGACGATGAAGGAACAAAAAAGAAGAAAACAGTAATCGTTGAGAACGGAGTTCTGAAAAGTTATATTCTGGACAGGGAATCTGCTTCGCAACTTGGCTTGGAATCCACGGGCAACGGAAGAGCTCAAGACTTTGAAAACCTGCCCATAGTTAGACAAACAAACTATTACATGCAACCGAAAGACTACGCTTTTGAAGAGCTTATAGAAGATGTGGACTTTGGAGTGTATGTTGGTGGAAGAGGAACCACCGGTGGCGAAGTTGAAGTTGGCATGGGAACCTTCACTTTCGGCGTTGGTCCTTCCAAAATCATAAAAAACGGAGAATTAACCGAAACCGTCAGAGGCGTAGTAATCAGTGGTTTGATTCTTGAAACATTAAAAACCATAGACGCCGTTGGAAACGACTTGCTCATTCAAACGAGCGCTTTTGGCGGTTGCGGAAAAAATGGACAAAGAGCCTCTGTTGGCTTCGGAGGTCCGCACGTTAGGGTTCGCAAGATGACGGTTGGAGGAAGGTGAAATTATGGAAATAGCTGAATTGGCTGTTAAAAAAGCATTAGAATTAGGCGCAACTGAAGTAGAGGTTTATGCGCAGAAAACAAAAAATGTCCGTGTAGAGTTTGACGAGATAATCCAGAGTTTGAAGACAACTGAATCTTTAGGAATAGGCTTGCAAGTTGCGTTAGGCAGAAAAATCGCA
Organism: Candidatus Bathyarchaeota archaeon A05DMB-5; assembly: GCA_019685655.1. NCBI lineage: Archaea > Thermoproteati > Candidatus Bathyarchaeota > Candidatus Bathyarchaeota archaeon A05DMB-5. The sequence goes on from JABFQP010000005.1 coordinate 71,284, forward strand.
ACTTGTGCAACCTCAGTTTTGGACGAGAAAGAAATCAGCGAAATAGTAGCGAGAACAGTTAAAATTGCTAAGGTAGCACCCGAAGACCCACACTGGAAGCACATGAACAAAAAATTTGGAAAAGCACCAGCACAAGAATATTACGACAAAACCTTAGAAAGTTTAGAACACGAGGAAATCATTGAAAAGCTGATCCCTGCAATTGATTTGATGAAAAATTATGATAAAAGAGTCAAGCCCACACGTGGAATTTTGAACGTTTCAACCTCAAATGTTTATATCATAAACAACTACAACGAAAGTTCGGAAAGAAGAGAATCCAACATAGAAGTTTGGATGCGAACGAAAGCTAAAGAAGCCAGCATGGAGAGCACGGGGAATGAGCATCAAGAAACGCGGTTCTGGAAAGAGACAAAATTTGAGGAGTTGGCTGAAAAAGCTGCAGAGAAAGCCGTGAAATTCCTTAAAGCCAAGCCTATCAAGAGCGGTCAAATGGCGGTGGTCTTCAGAAACCAGATTTTCGCGAACATTTTCGGGTGGATTCTGAACGGTCCAATAACTGCAGAGTGGGTTCAGAAGGGCAGGTCACCGCTTGCAAACAAGATTGGAACTCAAATAGCCTCGGAAGACCTCAGCATAGTTGATGATGGATTAATGCCTAAGGGTTGGCGAACAAAACCATTCGATGACGAAGGACATCCAACGCAGAGAACATCAATCATAGAAAGGGGCGTTCTCAAAAACTACATTTACGATAATTACACGGCCATCAAAGATAACGTGGAATCAACTGGAAACGCCTTCAGAAACTTCTACTGGGTAAACCTGCAGCCAGCGCCCAGTAACTTAATCTTAAAAGCGGGAAAGGCAACAATTGAAGAGATTATTAAGGATACAAGGAAAGGAGTTTTTGTGGAAGAAACTATTGGCGAGTGGCTTTCGAATCCCGTGAGTGGCAATTTAAACGCTACCATAAGTCATGGATACCTCATTGAAAACGGCGAGCTTGCACAGCCAATTAAAGGTGCAGTTATTTCTGGAAACTTCTATGACCTTCTCAAGGATGGAATAGAAATAGTAGGCAATGATTTGAGAAACAGCGCACACTGTTACTCACCAACTGTGAAGCTTACCAAATTGACGCTTGCCGGACAAGAATAGAAAGCACCAAAAAACACAATACGCTTGCTAACCACTTTTTTCTAGTTATTTTTCAACTGACACTCTGCTTTCGCCTGCTTCTTTCTCAAGCCTTATTACGTGCTCAGCTTTTTCTGCAAAGGCTTCGCTGTGTGTTACAGCGATTATTTGTTCTATGGCTTTGAAGCGTGATATGGCTTCGGCTAGGCGGTTTATTGAGCCGTCTTCTCTTCCGAGGCTTTCGGTTGGTTCGTCCAGTAATAGCATGCTTAATCCATGTCCTGTTCTTGACTGCATAATTAATTGTCCTAGTCCGAGGCGATAGGCAAAAGCAAGTAGGGTTCTTTCTCCGCCTGACAGGTGTGAAACTTCTCTTTCAACGCCGCTTTCGCTTTTAACATACGGCGTGTAAGTCTCGTCGATTAGCACGTTTATTAAGGGTCCTTCGCCGCCGACTAGGGCGTCAAGAACTTGTTGAACAAAGTTTCTTAGGACTTTTACGAATTCAGCTCGCAGTTTGGGTTGAATGCTTCGGTAAGCTTCACGTATGCCGCCGATAATTTCGATGGTTTTGGTTATTTTTTCCATGCGTTCGATTTTATGTTGGGCTTGGTCGATTCTTTCTTTAATTTCGTCTAATCGTCTAGTGAGTTCTTTTTTGCGGTTTTCTTTGGTTCGCAGTTCAGAATCTAAGGAGTAGTATTGTCGGAAGGCTTGTTCTCTTCGGGTTCTTGCAGTTTCCAGTTCGGACATGTCGAACATGCTTATTTCTGCTTTTACAGTTTCCAGTTGCAGTTGCAGGTCTTGTGTTAATCTTTGTTTTTCCTCGAATTCCTTGTAAAATTCAGTTAGTGCATCTTCTTCTTTGGTAATGTTTGTTCTAATGTTATCTGCTTGCAAGGTTAATGTTTGAATGTTAGAAAACGCATTGTTGGCTATGGCTTTTATTTGTTGTAGTTGTTCAATTTCGTTTTGAAGCTGTGCTATTGTTTTCTGTCTTTCGGTGTTTTCTTTTTGAATTTTCTGCGTTAAATTGTTCTTGTATTCTTCGTTTAGTGTTTGTAGGCAAAGGGGGCATCGGTTTTCTGTGGAGAGTGAAGAGATTCTTTTTTGGTCTTCGCGTATTCCTTTTAGTGTTGCTTCTTGTTCGCCTTTTAAGGTGGTGATTCGCTCGTCAAAGCTTGTTAACTGCTGCCTTAAGGTTTCGATTGGCTGGTTTGGGTCGATGCCTGCTTCTTTGAGTTTAGCTTTGTGTGATTTGATTTGTGTTTCCATGGTGGCTAGGTGTTGTTTGAAATTGTCTAAGGCGATTTTTTTCTCGTTAATCCTTCTTGTTAACAGTGACAATGTGTCTTCAGTGTTTGAAAGGTTTGCTTGTATCTGCGCTTCTTTTCGTTTGAGTTCTTCGATGCGGTTTTTTACTTCTTCCAGTCTTTTTAGTGTCAGTTCGGCTTCTTCTAAGGTTTTTTTGGCTGTGTTCAGTTTTTTCGCGGTTTCTTCTATTTCGATTTCGGCTAGTGAGAATTCTTCGGCTGTTTGGTTGTATTCTTGGCTTATTTTTTCCATTCCAACAATGTCTGGGTCTTTTTCGTAGGCTTTTTTTTCGCCTTCGTATTCTTTTTCATAGCCTAGGAGGTTGCTCCATGCTTCTTCATAATCTGAAAGCCCAAATAGTTCGTCTAGGCGTTTTTGTCTATCTCGTGATGTGGCGTCTAAGAGTTCTTTTAGGTGTTCTTGTCTAACCCAGACTATTTCGCGGAAAAGTTCTTTGTCTAAGCCTGTTATTGCTTTGAGTTGTTCGGCTACGGCGTCGCTTTTTATGCTTGCTATTAGGTTTTCGCCTTCGAATAGTTTTAGTTCGTCAAAGTCTTGGCTTGTGCCTTTTCCGCGTTTTTTTAGTCCGCGTGTGATTTTGTAGTTTTTGCCGTTTTGGGTGAATTGGAGTGTGACTTTTCCGTGGTTTGCTCCCTCACGCAACAGATAATCGTAGCTTCTTCCAATTGGGTCTCCGAACAGGGCGAAGTCTATGGAGTATAGGATGCTGGATTTTCCGCAGCCTAAACCGCCGACTAGGCAGTTGAAGCCTTTTGCGAAGGGCACGGTGGATTTGACGTGGGAGCGGATGTTTTCTAATTGTACGATTTCAATTTTCATTGTAGAAGCTCCTCGATGGTTTGTTTCACTTTTTCTTCTTGTTTTTTGGTTAGTGGTTCAATTAGGCTGAGGGCTACGCGTGCGATTTTTTCGGCTTCTTCTCGTGGGTAGCGTTCAGAAAAAATTTGTAGGAAGTATTCGAACGTTTTCGTTTTTAAGTCTTTGAATTCGCTTTCGAAGATTGAGCGAACGATTTCTTCGGAGACTTCGCTTTCACGCAAGGAAATAATTGGGTGCACAAGTAGAGCCTTTTTAACTGCGCTTCTGATTTTGGCGATGTCAACTTCTGCGCGGCTTGTTTCAACTGGCAGAGTGCCTTTCAAAACTGGAACAATTATGACGCCTTCCTCGTCTGCGTCTTTTACAAGTTGTGTGGCGAGTTCCGTGATTTTTGCGGGGTTCATTCCGGTGAAGTCTTGTTCTAATACGGTAAACTTGCGTTGAGGTTCAAGTTCTATGAATTCTGGCGATGCCGCGCCTTTCTCGTCTACTTTGACGTGGTAGAAGCCTTTTCTTATTTTGGCTTCTGCGTAGTCTACGGTTTCGATGCATCCGCTGTAAATTAATAGTCCGTTTTTGAATTTTTCTTTGTATGGTTCGTGTATGTGTCCAGCTGCGTAGTAGTTGAAGCCTTCAGGGATGAGTTCTGGCGGAGCTTCAGCTTCCATGTAGGGCGGCTTGACGCTTGGAATGTCTAGAGCCATGTGGAAAACGAAAATGTTGAATAATGAAGGGTCTGGTGATGGCTTGTTTTGTTCCAAGAAGACGGGAAGGCTTTCTTCGGTTTTGCGTCTGGTTCTATAGTTGGGCACGCCGTAAACGTAGCAGGAGTCTGGTTTGCGCCAGCAGGCGCCTTCATGTCTTGGCAAGTGATAGATTAAGCCAGCGCTGTCTAACGGGTTTAGAATGCTTCCAGTGATTATGTTGGGTGCTGAATCATGCGAACCGTCAACGGTTAAAACTGGAATTTGAGCTTCACGTAAGCGACTGAATTGTCTGATGGCGTTTTCTAGCGTGACGTTTGATGGGCGCGCCTGATGGAATAGGTCTCCAGCAATAATCATAAAATCAGGTTTTAACTCAATGGTTCTGTCAACTAATTCTTGGAAAGCCTTGTCAAAATCCTCACGCCTCGCTTCTAAACCATACTGTGCATAACCTAAATGCAAATCCGCAACATGAACAAAACTGAAGCCCCTCAAACCTCTCTCTTCTCCCACCAACATTAGTAACAGTTAGATTTAGTTAATCATTAACTATTAAATATTTTAACAATCAATCACAAAAACAACCACAATCCTAACCACGGTTTCAACCTATATATAAGGGAGGGGCTAGTCACACAAAACACAACAAAAAACAGAAACACATAAACGCACAACAAACACCATATCCCTAACCACACCAAAGGCGCGCAAACAAGCATGAAATGCCAAAAATGCCAACAAGAAACATTCCTACCCTTCAAATGCCCATATTGCGGAAACTACTACTGCGCAGAACACCGCCTACCAGAAAACCATCAATGCCAACAAATAGAACTAGCACGCATACCAAAACAAGAAAACACACAACCAATAACCTTCAAAACACAAACACAAAAACCCTACGAAGAATACACAGTCACATACATACCAACCCAACCTCCAAAAACAAAAATACACTTCAGCAAAACAGAAACCAAACACCTAACAATAGCCGCACTACTCGTCATCGGCATCGCACTATCAATAGGCATATTCCCAAACCCAACAATAAACACCCCAATAAGCCTAACAATATTCACACTAATCCTAACAGCATCCTTCTTCACCCACGAAATCGCACACAAAATAACCGCACAAAAACACAACCTATGGGCAGAATTCAGACTAACATTCACAGGCGCAATCCTAACACTAATCAGCATAATATCACCACTATTCAAAATAATATCACCAGGCGCAGTATTCATATCCGGAATCACAAGCACAAAAAACATCGGAAAAATCTCCATAGCAGGACCAACAACAAACATCGCATTATCACTCATACTTTTGACAACAGCAACACTAACACCTCAATACAACACAGTACTACTGCTCGGAGCAGCCACCAACACATGGATAGCACTCTTCAACCTCATACCCCTCGGCATACTCGACGGCTTCAAAATCTTCCTATGGAACAAAAAAATCTGGACAACCGCCTTCGCAATCAGCCTAACACTAACAATAATATCATACAAACTACTATTCGACACATTATGACCACAAAAAACAGAAACTTTTACATAACCAACACAACAACTTCTAACAGAATAAAAATGGTCAACAGAGACAGACACGAAATCGTCATAGACATACTAACAAAAGCAAAAAACGGAAAAAGAAAAACAGAACTAATGCGAGACGCAGGACTCTCATACATCCAAACCAAACAATACCTCACCACACTACTAGAAAAAGAACTACTAGAAATAAACAAAAACCAAAACATAAAAACAACAAAAAAAGGCCAAGAATTCCTACAAAAATGCGGAGAATGCCTCCTCACAAACTGGCACAAACAAAAAGAAACCAAAACAACGCCAAAATAACTAAAGAAGCTCTATAGTCACATGCACTTCCTCAGGAACACGAATCCGCATAATACGCCGCATAACACGCTCCTCAGCATCAACATCAATCAAACGCTTATGAATACGCATCTCCCACCTATCCCACGTAGCAGTCCCCTCACCACAAGGCGACTTCAAAACAGGAACCCGCAAACGCTTAGTAGGCAAAGGAAGAGGACCAGTCATCTTAACCCCAGTTTTCAAGGCGATGGCTTTCAATTCCTCACATACCTCTTCCAACTTCTTGTAATCCGTACTCATCAACCGTATGCGCGCTTTTCTAACCATCACCCATCATTCCTAACGCTTACTACTCCACAGGGCATTAAGTATTTACCTTTAGACAAATAACCGTGAATAAAAACTTATCGAAACAAATAACAACATTAAGCACTTAAGCAATAATGATAAGGAATGAAAGTTAAAGGAATAATCCTCGATTTAGACGGCACAATAGTAGATTCAAAACCGGCATACTTAGAAGCCGCAGAAACCGCTTTTGCAAAAATGGGACAAAAAAAATTCAACAAAGCCGCAGTGACAGAAATCCCCAGAAGACTCGAACAAAGCCTTCCAATACACGATTTAATAGAAGGACTTGACACAAGAAAATTCTTGGAAGCATACATTAACGCATATTACCAAGCAACCGCCACAAAAACAAAACCACTGCCAAACATTTCAGAAACTCTAGCACAACTTTCAGAAAAAGCAAAATTAGCATTACTCACCATGCGCTATGTGTCCAAAAGAGAAATCATCGACGAACTAGAAAGCTTCGGTTTAGCAAAATACTTCAGATATGTAATGACCGCTTTAGACACCCATCAGCCGAAACCTTCTCCAGAAGCACTAAAAAAATGCGCGAGACAATTAAGTGCAAAAGCATACGACTGCGTGGTTGTTGGAGATTCAGTAGCAGACATCAAAGCAGGAAAAGCAGCAGGAACCAAAACAGTTGCAGTTTTAACAGGTATTTTCTCTCGAAAAGAGTTAGAAAGCGAAAAACCAGACTTAATCCTAGAAAACGTCAACCAACTTCCAGATTTCATCGAATAAACCATAAAATAGGCTTTTAGAATATTTCTATAACGGAAATAGCTGAAAATTACCGAAAACAGTTATAGAAGTAACCATAAATAAAGCTTAATTAAAAGAGCAAGCTCTAGTTTAAGGTGGAGAAGGCTTCGAGTGGATAAAACATGAACTTCATAGAAACGTTGCTGTCAGAAAAACTCAAAGACAGAAACCCAATGCTGGACGTTTACGGCGCAGACCGCAAAGTGCTACAAATAGCATGCCAAGATTTTACAAACTACCTTAAGATTTACTGGGACCTTGTTGGAAAGGAAGCAAACGAATGCGAAATAGTTGAGCGATTAGAGAAGTTTTTCAGCGAAAATCCCCGCGAACTGGAAGAATTCTTGACAATTTGGACGGGAATATGGTTTAACAAATGGAAAGAACGTGTAAAATTATTGATAGGTAATGATAACTCCAAAAGATGGGACAGAGTTTCAAAAGTTCTCAGCAACGCTGAGCCCTTATGGAGAAAGCTGTCAAACCGCCAGGAAATGCAAGAAGTAGTGACGTCTACGCTCATCAAGAATGGAGAAATCTGTGGCACTTCGATTCTTGCGGAAAACCTTCTAAAAATGGAGTTAGGCGAGAAAAACAGAGATTTCAACAAAGAAGAAGTGCAAGTAGTTAACGTGGTTAATAATGCTTTGAGAAAAGCAAGGGAACTAGCCAGAAGCAAAGGTCCATTAATATACGTTAAAATTGATAAAGGCTATTATCAACCGTCACAGTAAATGGATATGTTTAGCGTATTCTTTCTCTGTGAATGTTTTTTGTCCGCCAAGAATACGTCTTAATGACGGTTGTTTCTCCGTAGCCACAAGCTGCACAACGCTTCTTTGCTACGTTATATGCTCTTCTTCCACATCGTCTACAACGTATGTGCGGTTTTCTTCCTGTGCGTTTGCCGAAAGAGGGGGTTCCTTTTCCCAAAGAGTTGTCACCTTGGAGGTGGCGAAATCAGAATCACGTTGTCTCCGCGAACAATTATCAATCCTAGTTTTCTCACGTTCTCGGAGTTTGTGTTGTCTTCTGTTTCTTCTAGGACTAGGTTTAGATGTTGGTCGAATCCCTTCAGTCTTCCTCGTAGGCTTTTTCCGCCTTTCAGTCTTACGAGCACTATTTTTCCGAGGTTTTGTTCGAGGATTTCTGTTGTCATTTCGCTCATGTTTACGCCCTCATGCCTATAGTTTATGTCTTTTATACTTAAACTTATACCATTTAAACCTATCTAATGGAGATGCCTAATGTCAGAAAAAATTAGAAGGTATTTCTTGAAAGCTAAGGAAGCAAGGGACATTTTAAGTGTGGTTTCTGAAAGGCTTAAGGTGAGTTTGGAGCGACTTTTCGAAGGTAAGGTTAATGTTGAAGTCGTTGAAACAGAGGTTGTGGAAATCTTTCTTTTAAATGGCAAGCCTGTTCTTGCAAAAACAGGTGGAAACGTTTTTCCAACGTTAGCTTTCAATGAATTTTTGGCTTCGGCGCCAAAGGTTGTTGTGGACATGGGTGCTGTTCCGCATGTTTGTAATGGTGCGAATGTTATGGCGCCTGGAATTGTCCGTTTTGAAGGCGACTTTGGAAAGGGCGATTTTGTTGTTGTTGCGGATGAAAAGCATGGTAAACCAATAGCAATTGGCGAAGCATTACAGGATAGTGAGGAGATAAAAAAGGTTAAGCAGGGCGTCGTTGTCAAAAATTTGCATTTCGTTGGTGACAAAATATGGGTTTTGATTAAGAAATATGGCGCTTAGCTTAGTGAAGATTTAATCTTGATTTTGAATTCATAAAATACTTTTATAGTTAATTTTTATTAGTGATTCAGACGCAGAATTAGGAAACGCTTAAACTGTAGAAGCGTAAATAAAATTAAGAGAGGAGAAAATTGCCAGGCTTAAGCGGTTTAATCCGCAAACCCAAAAAAGCCGAGAAAGAAACCGAGGTTAAAGGTGTTTCTGGCAAGACGTATCTTAAGGCTATGCCTTTGCGTGATTTGGCAGATTTGGATGCCATTAAAAGTGAGGTTAAGTCGGGGAATATTTTGATTCTTAGGATAACTCCTCTTGCAAGCAAAAGTATTGATGATGTTAAGCGTGCAGTGAATGAGTTATGCGATTTTGCAGGGTCTATTGGTGGAGACATTGCAAGGTTAGGGGAAGAACGCGTGGTTGTTTGTCCTCCGAATGTGAGGATTTGGAGAGAGAAGATTCCTGTTTCGAATGAGCCTATACCTACAGCGGCTTAATTGTGCTCTGTGTGACTAGACCCCCCTTATAAATAGGTTCAACCTTCTTTCCAAATCAACAGTGAAGTTTACAATTGATAGGTGATAAAGAAATTATTGGAGTCAGGGTGTAAACTATTTTATTGAAGTTCAAAAATGATAACAAAAACTTCTAGAGAAGTCTGAAGGTTTCCAGGGTTGCCGGCACGAGCGTTTGTACTCCACAGTTTCTTTGGATGAAGTTTGCTATGCTGTGGCATTTTGCTCTTTCGCCGTGGCATACAACAACTCTTTCAGGCTTTGGCTTCAAATGAGTCACGTAATTGATTATTTGCCGTCTGTCCGAGTGCCCGGAAAAGCCTTCAATGGAATCCACATGTAATCTGACTTTAACGACATCCATTTTTCCTTCAGCGCTCATCATAGTAGCCTCGGTTAAGCCCTTCTGCACTCTTCTTCCTAAAGTGCCTTCGATTTGGTAGCTAACGAAAACCACAGTGTTTCGCTCGTCATCTGCTAAACTTTTGAAATATTCTATTACGGGTCCGCCTTCGAGCATTCCAGAAGTTGCCATAATAATGCATGGTTCACCTTCAATTATTTCTTGCCTAACATTCGGGTGCTCAACAACTGTGAAATAATCAGACTGGAAAGGATTAACTCCGTCATGAAGTATGCTATTGCGAACTTCTCTACCCAAATATTCAGGATAAGCCGTGTGAATTGCTGTGGCTTCAGAAATCATGCCCTCAATAAACACAGGCGCCTCCTTCATCAAACCACGCCGCATATAACCATCGATAATAAGCATTATTTCTTGTGCTCTTCCAACTGCTGGCACTGGAATCAAAACTTTGCCTTTGCGCTCAAGAGTTTCATTCACAACCGTCGTCAAACGCTCTTCAGCTTCAACGCGTGAAGGCATAAAATCATCTGGACCCCCATAAGTGCTTTCAGTTATTACAGTTTCAACTCTTGGAAACTCCGATGTCGCCGCTTCCAATAGCATCGTTCGGGCATACTTGTAGTCGCCAGTATAAACCACGTTATGCAAGCCTTCGCCTATATGCAAATGAACCATTGAAGAGCCCAAAATGTGCCCAGCATTATGAAGAGTCAAACGAATGTCAGGAGCAATATCCGTAACAACACCATATCGTAAAGGAATAGTATGCAACACACATTCGCGAACATCCTTCTGGTCATAAGGTGCCGTCACGCCTTGCTTGCTAGCCACATCAAGATAGTCAAGTTGAAGAAGCGTCATAAGATTTGAAGTCGGCGCAGAACAGTAAACTGGACCATCATACCCATACTTATAAAGAAACGGAACCAAACCACAATGGTCAAGATGCGCATGACTAATAACCACAGCATCCAAAGAATCAAGCTCAAACAACGGGTTATCAAGCCTCGGAAAAGCCTCAAAAGGCCTCGAAGAGCCAGGATTAATGCCGCAATCTAACAATACACTACTTTCCCTTGTCTGAACCAGAAACGCTGACCGCCCAACCTCCTGAACTCCGCCGAGCGCCGTAACACGCACATCACCAATCTCGTAGGTCTTAGGTCTGAAAATTCTCTCTCCAATCATCCGCAGTATTCTCTCTCTTTCCTTACTTTCAGAATGAAGATAATGACGCATGTGAGTTACTATTTTAGAACGCAACGGTGGACTACGTAAAACATGAGGTCGCCATTTTGTCCGCTTTATAATCTCCTGAAGAACTGCGCCGTTTTTCCCAATGACAAGCCCTGGCTTTTTCGCCTCAATTATTATTTCGCCAAGACTTGGGTCAAAGTTTATGTCTGTCACTTCAGCTTCTGGCGGGATTATTTCACGCACCGCCCGCTCTGAATCTTTTTCCGGGAGCCTCACAGACGGGTCAGAACGTATGACTATCCTTTTTCTTATCACGTTGACTATGTCCGCAACCAAGCTACTTTGTTCGACTAAAATTTCTGGTTTTTTGGCGTAAACCGCCAGCGTTGACCCTTCATATTCGATTCTTGTTACTTCAGCCTCTTTCGGAACATGCCCTAATATGTATTGGCTTATTTCTATTTTGTCTTTTTCAGAGTTTGGCGCCACTTTTTAACTTCCTCAATTATGCAGAAGTTTCTTCTTTTCCTTGTCAGTTAACTCTTTATAGCCATTCTTGTCGATTACTGCAATGTTAAAGCTGTCCCCGCTTGCTGCATCACGCTTCATAGCAGAACCGACAGCCTTAGCAATAACAGGCAAAAGCTCTTCAACAGACATGTCTTCCTTATACTGGTCTTCAAGAACACCATAAGCTATCGGCGAACCAGAACCAGTCGCAACACACTTTTCTTCAGTCAAACTGCCAAAAGGGTCTAAAGAAAACACGTGCGGTCCGGTCTCGTCTACGCCACCAACCAGAACTTGCGCCAGAAAAGGCACATACCTAGTCGAAAACAGAAGGTTTGCGATGATTCTCGCTGCAGAGCTAATGGGAATTGGTCTGTTCATGTTTATTTTGTAAAGTTGCGCATTAGCAGTAACTATGTCCACAGTTCTCTGCGCGTCAGCCACTGAGCCAGCAATAGTCATGCCTATGTGGTCGTCTATCTTGTATATTTTTTTCCCATGCTTATGAGCTACATAGAATCCCATGGTTACTCTGGTGTCTGAAGCCAATATGACGCCGTCTTTGCACACGACGCCTATGGTTGTAGTTCCTTTCATGACTAACCGCTTTTCTAAATCATTGTTTGTCATGCCAGTTTTTCTCCCAAAACCTAAACACGCCAATATTACTTCGCTAGGAAGTAGACACCATGTAATCACGTCATGGGATTTATTAATATTACGGTTCAAAGGCAAAAGATAAAACAACACTTACTGCAAGAACCGTTGGATTTAAAAGGGTTTTAAGCATACACAGTAAAAGGGAATTATCACAAAAACACAACTAAAATGTGGTCAATTTGTCATTAAAACATCACCGCATGCAACTTCCAAGAGAAGTAATCGTTGGAAACGGAACCATAGAACACATCGGCAAAATCTCACGCAGACTCGGATTTACCCAATCAGCACTAATAATCGCAGGCTCCAAAACTTACGAAATCGCTGGAAAAACAGTTAAGAAGCTTCTCGAAAAAGAAGGAATGGCGGTTGACGTTTTCCTTGTTGAATCAGCCACGGTTAAAGACGTAGAAACAGTAGAAGAAAAAATAAAAATTCTAAAACCAGAAGTTGTTTTCGGAGTAGGTGGCGGAACAAAAATCGACGTTGCAAAGTTGAGTTCTGCACGACAGGAAATTCCATTCATCAGCGTTCCAACAACTGCCTCACATGACAGCATCGCAAGCCCCCTCTCTTCTGTGAAGGGATACGAGAAACCCTACTCCATTATGGCTCAAGCACCCATAGCCATAGTAGCCGACACAAACATAATAATGCAAGCACCATGGCGCTTCCTCATAAGCGGCTGCGGAGACATCATATCAAAATTCACTGCAGTTAGAGACTGGAAACTAGCGCATGAGGAAAAAAACGAGTATTACGGAAGCTACGCTGCAAGCTTGGCTTTAATGAGCGCCAAACTCGTCATGGAAAACGCTGAACAAATCAAACCCGATAACGAAGAAGGAGTGCGCGTAGTCATAGAAGCCCTAATAAGCTGCGGAGTTTCCATGAGCATCGCCGGAAGCAGCCGCCCATGCAGTGGCTCAGAACACCTTTTCGCCCACGCGCTTGACATGATAAAGCCCAACCACACCATGCACGGCGAAAGATGCGGTGTAGGAACAATAATGATGGCTTATCTGCATAGGACAAACTGGAAAAGAATAAGAGACACTTTGAAGAAGCTAGGTGCACCAACAAATACAAACGAGCTGGGTATAGAAAAAGAGGATGCTGTGAAAGCATTAGAAATTGCTGCAACAATAAGACCGGAAAGATACACAATTCTGAATAAACTCAATTTAAATCATGCAACATGTGAAAAAATCGCAGAAACAACTGAAGTGATAGAGAGCAGTGTGACCAAGAATAGGATGCGATAAGCTTCGATTACCAATGTAAATCCATTAAGCCCTTATAAACAGAAGGAGCAAAATGTCGAAAATGCTAAATATTGAATGTAGGACATAATCAGATTCCTAAAGTTTGAATCAGAAAATAAGTCGGAGGCATTTGCGCGTAATATGAAAATATCGGTTATAATACCGACTTTAAATGAAGAAGAAGCAATTGTAAAAGTTTTAAGAGAAATTCCTAGAGAAGACGTTTATGAGGTTATAGTTGTCGACAGTTCAACCGACGGCACGCCCAAAATAGCAGAAAGCCTCGGAGCCAAAGTTGTGTTTGAACCGCGAAAAGGTTATGGAAGAGCTTTATTGAGTGGCGTGGAAAAAGCTAGGGGAGACATTGTTGTTTACATGGATGGCGATTTCACATATGATCCAAAAGATATTCCGCGACTAGTGAAGCCTATTGTAGATGGCGATTGTGATGTGGTTATGGGAAATCGGTTGAGCAAAAAAATGCACTTAGGAGCTATGGATTTAGTTAACAGAATTGGAAATATGTTGCTCTCGTTAATTTTCAGTTTGGTATATTTGAGGAAAGTTGATGATACACAGTGCGGTTTAAGGGCAATGCGTAAAAAGGTGTTAGAAGGAATCTCTTACAAGGATTATGGGATGCCTTATGTAACTGAACAGTTGATTAAACTGGTTAAAAAAGGTGCAAGAATAGGCAATGTAGTGGTGACGTATCGACCGAGAATAGGTACAACAAAGCTTTGTGCGGGGACCGACGGTTTTAAGATTCTGAAGGTAATTTTGAGGGAACTTTTTGAAAAGCATCGTTAGCCTTACGCGAGTAGAAGGCTTTAATGGAAGGAGAATAAAAGAAGCAACGTATCACGCTCTTGATATGCTAAATCTCAAACCATCTAGAAACCTTAAGCATGTTATGATTAAGCCAAATCTTTGTTATTATTGGGATTACTCTACTGGGGAAACAACAGATCCGCGACTTGTTTCTTCTATTATTGACTACATTCGCGAAAAATGGAATCCAGAGACAGAAATCGTAATTGTTGAATCCGACGCTTCAGCAATGAGAACGAAGCATGCCTTTAAAATGTTGGGTTATGAAGCGCTTGCGGAGGAGAAATCTGTTGAATTAATGAATCTGAGTGAAGATGAAACATGCGAGAAAGAAGTTACCGTTGGAAAGCGTAAGTTCACTCTTCCTTTGCCTAAAAGCCTTCTTGAATGTAATTTTTTCATTAATGTTCCAAAACTGAAGGTTGGCCCGTATGCTGGTGGTCAGTGTCTTCACATAACATGTGCTTTGAAGAACCTTTTTGGTTGTATTTCTAAGCCTAGAAAAGTTGATTATCACCCTCAGCTTTCTGAAGTCATTGTTGGAATAAACAAACTGGTTAAGCCAAATTTGACCGTTGCCGATGGAATTGTTGCTTTGGGCAAGCATCCAGTTAAGCTTGGAGTAGTAATTGCAGGTGAGGATAATTTGGCAGTTGATTTCGTTGCAGCTAAAGTGATGGGGTACAATCCTTGGAGAATTAAACATTTACGTTTGGCTGCCGAAGAGAAAGTTGGAGACATTAAGGATGTTGAGATTGTTGGTGAAGGCATAGAAAACATTTGCAAAGTTTTTCCTAAAAGAAGCCGTCTTGGTTTTAAGATAAAATGGGGTACGCAGCTTTCATTATTACGTCTTTACATTAAAATTTCTGGAGATATTGTGCCATCTGTTCTGGAGAAAATGTAAGGGTTGCGTATGATTAAAGTTGGAATTGTCGGTTTAGGAAAAATGGGTATGTTACATTTCAAAAACTGCCGTTTCATAAATGATATCAAAGTTGTCGCAGCATGTGATGTTTCTAAAAGTAGATTGCAAAAAGCTAGAGAAATGGGCATTAAGAATGTTTATAGCGATTATAAGGGCATGCTCAAATCTGCTGATGTAGACGCACTAATAATAGCCTTGCCAAATTTTATGCATCTTGAAAGCATTTGTGCGGCGGCTGAGGCCGGCAAAGATATTTTTGTGGAAAAACCACTTGCTCCATCAGTTGGCGAATGCGAAGAGATAGCTAAAGTTGTGGAAAAACATTGTGTTAAGCTTATGGTTGGTCATAATTATCGATTTTTTGATTCTGTGGAGAAAGTGAAAAATGAATTTGAGAGAGGCGTAGTGGGAGATGTTGAGTTAGCAACCCTTGAGTTGGCGCTTAATGGACCTTTTGCTCCTGCTATTGAACCTACACCTGTGCCCGAGTGGTATTTTACTAAAGAGGGTATAGGTATGGGATGCTTGGATTCAGGTTACCATTTGATAGATCTTTTTCAATGGTTTTTTGGTGAGGCTGAGATTCTTTATGCGCATTTGGGTTACAGATATCACCTTCCGTATGAAGATAGCGCTATTATCGTTCTTCGTTCTAGAAATGAGTCAGCAAAGGGTGTTTTGAATGTTGGGTGGTTTTCTAAGGCAATTTTTCCGAAGTTTGATTTTCGCATGATTCTTCACGGGACTGCGGGTTTTATGTCTACAGACCAGTATGCTCCTAAGAATCTTTATGTTCATGCAGCTAAGGAGGGAATGAAGAATATTTTGCGTAGATTGTTTGGAAGGACCATACGCCCGTTAACCTACACTTATTATTATGCGTCGTATGCGAAGGAGTTAAGGCATTTCTTCAATTGTATAAAGACAGATTCTGAACCACTTGTAACTGTTGATGAAGCTCGAAAAAATGTTGAAGTTATCGAGAGGATTTATCAAGAGTATGGTAAGGTGATTCCCTACGAAACAGCTGAAAAACTTCACAAAATTTACACTCACTAAAGACGGAATAGGTTTTTGGCTGGTTGTAAGTGTTAATGTTTTAATGATTTTATTTGTGTATTTTCTAAGCGAGCAAATATATGTTCGGTTTCTGTTAAGCGTTGTTTACGTGCTTTATTTGCCGGGCTACTCTCTTGTTGAGCTTATTGCTACGTTCGAAAAGAGCTTTAAAGGTGTTGAAAAAATCGCGTATAGTTTTGGTTTGAGCATTGTTGTGGTTATTCTGTTTTGTTATTTGCTTAATTATTCTCCTTGGGGAATTCGCCTCACACCATTAGTAATTGGTATCTCCTTGTTTACTATGACGTGTATATTTGTAACTGCAATTAGAAAGTACAAGAATCAAATTAAATCAATCTGAAGGTTAGCGCAAGTGAAACACTCAGAGATTCTAATATATATTGGGCTTTTAGCAATTCTGGTTCTTGGAACCTATATTAGGCTGATACCGATTCTTGACATAAGCGCAGATTGGTTGGCAGACCTTGATCCTTACCGTAATCTCCGTGCGGTTAACGAAGTTCTTAGTTATGGTCGAATGCCTCTTTTTGATGCTCTCTCGGCTGCGCCTAATGGAACTTATGCCACTTATTCTACGTCTCAAGGGTATTACATGCTTAGCTCTGCATTGACTTTGATTTCTGGGGCGAATGCCTCTGCAGTTTTGAGTTTTTCTCCAGTTATATGTGAAGTGGCGTTATTACTTACCGTCTATGTTTTTGGGACTGAGTTGACAAATTCTCGGTGGGCTGGTCTTTTCGCAGCTTTTTTCGTTGCAATACCGCGAGGGTGGGCGATGATATCTCTTATTGGAACATGTCCTTTGGCTGAAAATTTTGGGGGCGTAGTTTTTCCGCTTGTTCTGTTTCTCTTTTGGAAGTGCACTGTTCAAGAAAAAAAGAGTTTTCTACTTTTTTCTGGCTTACTTTTGGGCATTTCGCTTTTGATTCATCCAGTTACGTACTTTTATTTAGTTGTTACAATTTTTGTGTATGTTGTTCTTATGTGCCTTGCAGAGAAGCGAGGAAGAATGCTCGTTATCGGTTTTGAAGTGCTACTAATATCCCTTTTCGCTGTTTTGATTCAATTTTTTTCAGTGAGAGATTTTGCATATCTTTCAGGTTTTACTCATGGTGCCTTGTGGCTGGCTTCTATAGAGCCTGTTTATCCAGTAATAGATTTTTACGTTGTGCTTTACAATGTTGGAGAGCTCGTGGTCTTTTTAAGTCTGATGGCTATTCTTCTTATTTTTCTCGAACGTAAATGGAACTATTTAATCCTCGTATCTGGCAGCATTGTCATGTTTGGCATAATTGCTCTGTCATTGATTACTCCTTTACGTCAATTTCTAGCAGATATCCCCTTTGGCGCATTTATTATTCTATCGCATCGAGTTATGATGCCTTATCTTCCATTAGTCTTAAGTTTGCTAGGCGGAATCTTTATCGCTGAATACTTGTTGCCTTTGGTTAGAATAAACAACAAGCCGAAATTCCAGATATCCTTTAAGAAGGGAATAACCACTTTCGTATTGCTCGTAGTATTAATTGCCATTTCTCTTCCTTCAATACAATCATCAGTAGAATATTCGACAAATTATAAATGGGCTTATTGGGCAAAACAATATGTTTCTCTTTTAAAATGGGCAAAAGACAATACAAATGCTAGTGATGTCTTCCTTCTGAATGAAATAAGTTTAGGAGAGCTCGTGAAAACGATTGCGGAAAGGCCAACGGTGTTCACAATATCATATCAAGACCTAGCAACTCCGGATCTAGTAAAAAGAATGTGGCTTCAATCTTCAGTCTTCATTAAGGGATATGACGACAACATAGCACAGAGATTGCTTTACGATTTCAATGTTAGCTATGTCATCGTCGTAAAGAACCAATCCAATTTAAACATATTGAACAAGAAGTACGTGTTTCCAGCTCCTGATGATTCGTTTCTTCTTTATTTGCAATGGATGGATAGTAAGAAATATCTTGAGAGAATATATTCCAATGTTAATTTAGGATTCTATGTATATTTTGTTCATAAAGACCGCCTTTTCAATGGTGAAATAAGCTTACCTAAGGTGGCACCATGAAAAACGAAAACTACGCAATTATTCTTTTACTTATAGCAGTTCTAAGCATACAGATAGCCATATCGATAGTTAATAACTTTTTGCCGATTGGTTGGGACACGTATTTTCACATAAAATACTCATCAACAATCATGGAAACTGCAAAGATTCCTACAATGAATCCGTATTTTCCAGAGTTCGTCCATGGTTATACGCCAGGTGCTCATGCTTTAGTTGCGGTCATTAGTATAATTGGAGGTATTGAGCAGTTACAGATGCTTCAATTATTCTCATTTTTGCCAACAATTTTTGCTATACCGATAGTTCTAGCCTTTTATAGTCTTGCACTGGAATATGTGGAGCCAAAATACGCATCGTTAGCGTCATTTCTGTATTATTTCTCCTCACTCTTGCATTCAACCATCTTAGCCACAAACGGAGCAGAACTTATGAACTCTTTCGCATATCCGTATGTTGCAGCTTTAGTCAGTTTTGTACTATTCCCGCTGTTCATAAGGTCAATAATTGATTACAGTGAACACCAGTCAATTTGTAACCTCTCGGTGAGCAGTGTTCTTCTCGCTACTATAACATTATCATATCATTTTATGGCCGTGGTTTCTTATGGTGTGTTACTAACTTATTTGGGTGTATCCTTTGTTAAACGTAGTGGTGTAAGATTGCGACGACCCATTTTGCTAGTAATGTTGTTTGGTATTTTAATATCGTCACCTTACGTCTTGCACATAATTTTTGCAGGTTTGCCGGTAGAAACGGGCGCGATTAAAACATACGCAACATTATCAATTCAAGATTACATTAACTTGCTTCATTTACCGCTCTTTGGTGCACTAATGTTTAGTTTGCTCTTATTGGTTGCTAGCCACAAAGTTAGAAGTGATGTCTCAACCATACCCACTGGCAGATTTATGATACTCGCGTCATGGATGATTTTTTTGATTGTGATGTCTAACGCCTATCTTTTTGGCATATTTCTGATCAACGATAGATTCGCGTGGTATCTCATAGCTCCAGCGTCAATAATAGCAGTCTTGTGTTTACCAAGTTTAGAGAAACACATCGGAAACTTGGATCGAATTAGTAGACGAAAAATCCTTTACGTCGTACAATGCTTCTTGATTATCGGAACGATTTTTTCAGTTGGACTGTTACCCGAAGTTAGAATACAAGATGACTCCAGAAGTTTTCTAATACAAGAACTTGATGGCATTTTATGGTTAAGAGAAAATGCTGAAGGATTTGTCATTGCTACTTCTCCTAAAGTAGGTTTTCTTCTTTCCTCGCTTACTAATGTAAGAGTTGTTGCTATTCAGACAATGATTGCAGACTATTACATCAAGAATCTAGAACAACGAATCAACGACTTGAAAGCCATTTTCAGTTCGCCCTTTAACACATCTCTGCAAATTGTCGAAGACTACGACATTAAATTTATATACATGAGCACCGAGGCAGAAGCATGGTTCAGATCATATAACTTAAACCCATATCAATTACTTAGCAAGCACTACTTTGAACCTGTATTCCCATTGAAACCTTTCATCAAGGAAGTAGCAGACACATGCGATTTTGATGGTGATGGAGTGCCAGAAACTTTCCAAGTTTTCCTTTGGAACGGAACTGATAGAAACTCGAAATTATATTTTTTGACAAACCCCAACTCAGCAACTAACTTAACGTTACGTGGACTTTTCCACAAAAAAGGAACCTATGGACCCATCAGAATATACGTAAACGGTGTTCTCATTAAAGAAATTGTAGCAAATAAAGAACAACAGGGAAAATGGCTAACATATCAAATAGAAGTGCCAAAAGAAGTTTTAAAAGAAATAAATAAGGTGTTCGTGGAGAACATGGACCCTTACAATAATTTCTATCTAGACTACATAGGATTCGGTTCCACCGATGCAATGCAGCCTAATCGGGGAATTTTAATATTTGAAGTTCAATACTCTTCCTCATTGAACATAGGCTCTGAAATCCTCGATATTGACAATGATGAAAAACTTGACATCTTTGATAACTTCACAAAAAACGGTGGATACAAAGAATACTTCTTATATTCGTCTTTTGGAAACGAAACCAAGCTCACAATTAACAATCTCTTTCTTGAAACATCAACCACCAATCAAGTTCAAGTTTATGTAAATAACATCTTAGTTGGCAACCTGTCACTCGTAGAAGAAACTTTAAAAATGAAGTGGTTAACACAAAACGTCACCATTCCAGAAGGTGTTCTTAAAAAAGGATGGAACACAATAAAATTCGTTAACGTAGATAAAAATAATAACTGGTACCTCAATTTCATTCAACTTTCATAAGAGCTCATTTAAGCTAAACGAGAATACAATCAAAAAGAAGCGTAATCAGCATGACAAGCTACAAATCACTACAAAAAACGATGGACATATGGATTCCTCTGATTATAATTCTAATAACCGCACTTGCCCTATATGCTGTTCCCAGCAACGCCTACCCTTTAGTTTACTTCCGATGGATTATCGGTGCCATTTTCACACTTGTATTACATGGATATACCCTTACAGATGCATTATTTGGCGAAAAAATAGACACTTTCATTGAAAAACTCATGTCAGGCTTTGCTTTCAGCGCATTAATAATAGGAATTCTAGGCTATTTGCTGAATGCGCTACCATGTGGCATAAGCCTAACCTCAGTATTTGTCAGCTTGTCACTTATAACCATCGGCAACATTATAATTAAGATTTTCTGCAAAAAGCATTGCAGCAAAACTTCTACAATAAATGAGCCAGCCGCATTATCACTACAATTGCAAAAATCTCATTGGATAATACTAGCATTAATCATTATTTTTGGCACAATTGTGAAAACTATACCGTTCATGAAAGTTAATGCTCTCTTAGATTTAGACCCTAACAACCATTACATGAAAGTAAACGCCATTCTTGAAATTGGAAGAATCCCCCATTTTGACCGTCTTTCGCTTGCGCCTCAAGGCACTTCTTCGACATACACTATCACACCACTCGGATTTGAATTTTTAATAGTAACACTTGAATTCATGACCCAGGCGCCATTGGTTAAGTTAATGGGCATACTTCCAGCAATTTATGGAGTAGCAACGATATTGGCAATGTTCTTTCTTAGTTTAGAAACCACAAAATCCATTAATGCAAGTTTGTTCACAACTTTCTTCACCGCCTTCTCTGTATCATGGTTGCTAATTTACGGAGTCACAATGAACCCACTCGCAGAAAACATAGGGCTATTTCTATTCCCACTAGCACTTTTGCATTTAACTAGATATATCAAAAACAAACAAAGACACGAACTGCTGTATACAAGTATTCTATTTGGAACAATGTTTTATATCCACCTCTTTACTGTCTTCTACTGCGCCTTAACACTTCTCGGATACGCCGCATTCGCTTTCCTCATAAAAGAAAAAGCAAAAACCATCTTTAAAGCAATAATAGGAATATTTGGAATAGGCGCATGCACAGCAATTCCAATAATATTTCAAATTGCTCCATTAACTACTCAACAAGGAAACATGTATTCCAAAACCGCTTCTATAATGGCGTTTGCATCTGGCTCATATTTGGCATTAGTTCCACAGGATATCCCCAAAATATTATTTCTACCAATTTCTAATCTCGCCATCGTAGGTCTATGGTTAATTGTAGGGATAGTTGCGGTAAAAATTGCATGGAAAGTGCTTCGCAAAAATTATAAAGAACATGAAAGCCTGTTGTTACCAGCCTCTTGTTGTTTCACTTTACTCTTAGCAGGCATTGCACCAATTTTTGAACCCTTTCGCAACATTTTTGTTAACATACCGTTCTCCGCCACTCTTTTCTACGCACATCGATTAGTGCCTTACCTCACACTCACCCTTTACATACTGATAGCAACCGCAATTACCACTTACATTCTGTCCTTTGCCAAAAAATTTAATCGTACGCTCCGATTAAAGAACAAAAACATTCCAGCAAACCACATAACAGTCTTACTAATAACAACTTTAGTTGGAACCCCATTTCTTGTAACTTCAATTGCACACACAAACGAACTGGCATCATGGCCTACCACACAAGATTACACCGCTTTTTTTGATTGGGTAAAGCAGAACACAAGCGCCGATGACATTTTTATAGTAAATAGTTGGGATATGAGCATGTGGCTGAGAGCAATCGGCAATAGACCCACCGTTTTTTCACATGTTCATCAAGATCTAGTAGCTTCAGATGCAGAAAAGCGAATGTGGTTCCACGCCGTACTTTTCAATGAAGGCACCAACCTATATTGTGAGACAATTCGGCTGCTAAAAGAATACAACGTCAGTTATGTTGTGATAACTTCTAGACCTATTTATCTTGATGTAATTAACAATAATTGGGTTTTTAGCATTCAAAATTTAAAGAGTTATATAAAAAAAATGGACACCAGATATTACTTTGAAAAAGTCTATTATGAAGAAAACAGAATCTGGGTTTACAAAGTCAACTTATAACACATGCACAATAATTGTGGGCTGAGGTATACCGAAATAGACAATTTTTATCAGTCACCTAATAATCCGAGGTTTTTCAGCCATATTTCTTAAAAGGTGAACTCTTTACTTTTATACCATTAATACAATGTGCTAACGGAGTGCTAATGAGAAAGATGTATAACAGCAATAAAATGTTCGTTACTGGTGGAGCTGGTTTCATAGGTAGCCATCTAGTAGATGCTTTTTTGGCACAAAAAGCAGTTGTTAATGTCTTGGACAACTTTAGCAGCGGAACAAAACAAAATGTTAAACAGCATCTAAACAACAGCAACTTTAAACTTGTGAAAGGTGACTTATTAAACGAGAAGGATGTATCAGAAGCTATAGAAAATTGTGATATCGTCTTTCATCTCGCTGCTAATCCAGAAGTTCGATTAAGTTCGATAGATCCTAAAACGCATTTTCAACAAAATATTGTGGTTACATTCAACCTTTTGGAGACTGCCAGAAAAACAGGAAATGTTGAGGCATTTGCCTTCACATCTTCATCTACTGTTTACGGTGAACCGGAACAAATCCCAACACCGGAAGATTATGCCCCATTAGAGCCAATTTCAGTTTACGGAGCCACAAAACTTGCTTGTGAAGCAATGATAACCGCTTACGCACACACTTACGGCTTCAAAGCTGTAATATATCGCTTAGCCAATGTTATTGGTTCAAGGAGCCAGCATGGAGTAATATATGACTTTATCAAAAAACTTAGAAACAACCCGAAACAACTCGAAATTCTTGGAGATGGAACCCAAACTAAATCCTATCTATACATTACTGATTGCATAGATGCCTTGCTGTTAGGCTTAGAAAGAGCACGAAAACCCATCGAAGTTTTCAACGTAGGGTCTGAAGACCAAGTAAACGTAAAGACTATAGCCAAAATTGTAGTAGAAGAGATGAAGCTAAAAAATGTAAAATTCAAGGTTACAGGCGGCGTTGAGGGAGGAAGAGGTTGGAAAGGCGATGTAAAAAACATGTTACTAGATGTGAGTAGGCTTAAATCTTTAGGGTGGAAGCCGAAACTGACCAGCGAAGAGGCAGTTAGGCAAGCAACAAAAGATTTAGTTAAAGAACAAAATTTGAGGTAGATTTATAATTAAGCTTTCTTTTCAGTTTTAGGTTCAGCTTTAAAGGTCTCTGTGAATTTGATGGTGGTTATTTTTGGGAAGAATTTCTGTATGTCCATGGCTATGCCTCTTTTTGCCACTTGAATCCCTTCTAAATAGAAAGATTCCTCGGGCATTTCTATGCTGACTGCTTTTTCCTTAACCGTGAATTTAAATTTGGCTTGTTCCACGCCGGGTATTCGGCGATGAATAAGCGCGGCTATTTTCTCTTCTGTTGTCTCAAGTTTCTTTTTGACAGAAACTTCGTATACGAGAGTTTTTCCTGCCAAGGGAGGGTTAAAATCTAGTAGAACTCTTCCAGCGCCTATCGCGCGTATGGTAGCCATTTTTCCGTCGTATTCGATGCGCATCCCAAGGCTGGGAGTTATTCCTTTATCAGCTAAATGCTTCAAAGATATTCTTTTGACTTTCTCGGAATCTCTAGCTCCGAAAGCCTTTTCCGGTGGAATTTCCACGGTTGTGGGTTTGTTGATTTCCATTGTTGCTAGGCTTTCGTCCAAGGCTTTGAGAACCCAACTTTCGCCGATTACGACTAATTTTGGTTCGTAGATTTCACCTTCTTTGTATAGGCGTTCTTTTTTGGCAGTTTCTTCGATGGTTGTGTCGAAAACTTCACCTGTTTCCTTAACTTTAGCTGTGAAGTCTATCAGTATGAAGTCTCCTTTCTGCAGAGCCATAACATTTCATCCTCTAAAGTAATGCCAATGTAAGTTTCTAACGTCAATAAAAACTTTCGCTAACAAAATCTTTCTCTTTTATTTTTCAAGTGTAAAATCAGATAAACTTAAGTTTAGATTTTGGTCTACTGTTCCATATTTAATATATAGGAAGTTTAAGGTTGATGGCTTTCGACATCTTTGCTGAATACCCATATTTGATTACTGTAATATGGGTAATCATTATAGCCGCTGCTGCAACAGTTTTAGAACGCGTAATAACAAGATGGTTGAGGCAGGTCATAAAGCGGACTGAAATGCCTCCCGAAGTTGGAAATGGACTAGTCTTAACTGGTCGACTCATAATACTTATCGGAGCAACTGTGGCGCTTCTGCATGTTGGAGGAATTCCGGCAGATGTAATAGTCAGTTTTTCAGCTTTGAGTGGCGCTGCAGTTGGTTTTGCTTCTACACGCACAATTGGAAACCTAATAGCTGGTTTGTTTATCCTAGTTACCAGACCATTCCGCGTGGGTGATTATGTTCGCATAGACGGTGTTGAAGGCATAGTGCAAGAAATAACGTTAAACTACGCAAAAATTCTGACGCCAACAAATGCTGTGGCTTCTATAAGCACTCTACGCATCTTGGATAAAGATATTATAAATTTCCGCTTTAAGGAGGAATCAAAGTTATTTTGTTACGGATTTGAGTTAACTTTTGATCATAGTTTGCCTACAGAAAAACTTGAAAAAATCTTAGATGCGGTTATTGAGCGTTATGTGGAAAGGTTACCTAGAAAGCCAGAATATCAATCGACGAAGTTAACGAGTTTTGCTAGACATTATATGTTTTACATTTACGTTGAAGACCCCAAAGATATTTTCAGGCTCTATCCACAACTTGTTAAAGAAATAACGCGGGCATGGGATAAAGCTAGAACCCAAAATCCATAGAAACCCAGTTTCATCTTCTAATCTTATATACTTCAATTTTTTAAGAGTAAAGAGAAAAGGATTGATGTAAATGTTATTAAAAGCACAGGAAGCCGTGAAGAAAATTTCCTATGAAGCCCACAAAAAGGAGATTTTTACGTCTAGTTTCTTCATAACTCTTCTGGCTGAACAGGTAGGTCAAGTTGCAGAGAAATACATTACTGAAGGACGATTTGGAAAAGATATTGAAGTGGATATAGCAGACGTGATCGTTGTAAGCTTAGCTTATCTAAACTGGCTTGAAAAAGACGCGACAGAAGCATTTGGAAAATCCTTGGAAAAGCATGAAAAAGCAATAAAACGTTTTATCACGCAACAAAGAAAGTAAAGGCTCTACCAAAAGTATTCACTAGGCGGTAAAATGCGACAAGAAACAAGTTCGAATAATAGAAAAAACGCTTACCTTGCCATTCTTCTTCTCGGAATTGTAAGTTTGCTTGGTGACGTCGTCTACGAAGGTTCCAGAGGAATTGTTCCAAGCTATCTGGAGCTTTTAGGCGCCACAGCCTTTGTTGTAGGTTTTGTGGGTGGCCTAGGAGATTTTTTAGGCTACGCCTTCAGGCTTGTTAGTGGATTTTTGGCGGATACGACTCGTGCCTATTGGTTTTTCATATTTTTAGGTTACGGCTTGATTATCTCAATTCCGTTTTTGGGTATTCCTCTCGGTTTAGAAGTAGCCATAATACTTGTTTTGCTTGAAAGGTTTGGAAAGGCTTTCAGGTCGCCTTCAAGAGATACCGTATTGTCTATTGTAAGCAAAGGTGTGGGAGCTGGCAAAGCCTTCGGTATTCATGAGTTTCTGGACCAGATAGGCGGTATGCTTGGACCAGCGATAGTGGCTACTTTGATGTTTTTAACTAGCAACAATTACAATTATACTTTGAGCCTTCTTTTCATACCTTTCCTGATGCTTTTAGCCTTTTTGACTTATACTTACAAAAAAATAGGCTCAAAGGCAATTGACGTAGAACTCCAAGGGAAGAGTGATAAGAAAGAACGATTGACAAAGTCTTTCTATATTTACACTTTTGCTGTTCTCTTGAACACTGCTGGCTTAATATCTTACACACTTATTCTGTATAGAGCATCACAGATTTTACAGCCTACAGGACAAACGTGGATTGTTCCATTAATCTATCTGCTTATTCAGGGTGTAGACGCCCCAATTGCGTTACTTGGAGGATATGCCTATGACAAGTTTGGTGTAAAAACCCTCGTTGTACCATTTGTTCTTTCTATGTTTCCTTCTTTGCTTACTCTAGTCAGCTTTGAATTGTCTACAATAATAGTTGCTGCAATAATATTTGGCGTAGTGCTTGGAATGCAAGAGTCAATTTATCGTGCAGCAGTTTCAGAACTCACATCAGTTTCTTCCAGAGGCACAGCATACGGCATATTTAACACGGCTTATGGTGTTGGCTTCGTCGTTAGTGGTGCAGTGTTTGGTTTGTTTGCTGATTTGAGCGCGTCCTTCATTCTTATTATTCTTTATACTCTTACGTTGCAAGTT
The DNA here is from genome assembly GCA_019685655.1 of Candidatus Bathyarchaeota archaeon A05DMB-5. NCBI lineage: Archaea > Thermoproteati > Candidatus Bathyarchaeota > Candidatus Bathyarchaeota archaeon A05DMB-5. Next base: position 98,245 of record JABFQP010000005.1, read on the forward strand.
ATAGCAATAGCGTCACTGCTTCGAGTTAGTTCAGAATTTAGAGAAAAACAAAAGCGTTAAATGTGCAATTGAGACTGTGTGTTGTTTCTTTGTTATATGTCATTGGCTGAAATATCCTTGATATATTATGCGTGATTCCATTGCCTCGGAGAAGGCTTTGGTAAACAAAAACAGAAAGAACAATGATGATGAGTATTCCTCTACTAGCCCAGAGCGGTACACTATTTTCCACGCTTTGTTTGAAGCAATGAAAGAAAAAGAGAAAAAACATGGAAAAAAATAGTTTGTTATTTGGCTGATTCTTTTTTGTAGGCGTCAATCAAGTAGTTGAATGAGAACGGTTTCGTTTGGACGCTACCCTTCAAACTTATTATGAAAGTCTTAAAATCCTCTAAATACTTGCCCCAATCTCTTCTAAAAACGTGATAAAACTTGACAAAATCAGCATAATTCTTATGCACGGAGACCATAATCGCGTCTGAATCCATTCCTTGACCAGTAGATACAAACATAACACTAGGTTGTTGTTTCGCCCATTCCTTTCCTTTATCCCAAAGAGGATGAACAAGTTCTTTTGAACGAGCAAAAGTGAAAACTAAGAGATCAAAGCCTAGATAGCAAAGGTTAGGAATTATCGTATATTGGGTTATGGCTTCTTTTTCCAAAACTTTGCGTAACCTAGTTACAGTAGGTTGGGAAATGCCCAATATTTTTGCTAAGTCTCTATCGCTTCGCTTTGAGTTTTTGATGAGTTCAAAAAGAAGCTTTACGAGATTTTCTTGTTTCATAAGTAACATTAACGCTGAAAACCTTTATCAAACTTTTCATTGCAATTAGCGCAAACAAACTGGTTTTAAAGTTTTTTTCACAGAGTTCACTGTCCGCTCTAAAAGCAGTTTAGCTGCCTCTTGTGTTGGCCAGCCTCCCAAGCCACAATCTGGTCCTACAAAAGTCATGCAGTCTCCATATTTGCTTCTGGCTGCAATAAATCTTCTTTTTATTGTTTCTTCATCCTCAACCAGTTGTTCTGGATGTGGTTTTGTTATGCCCCTTTCATATAGTTCGGCAATTATTGAATTTACATCTGTTCGTGAGATGCCAATTCTTATCTGCTTGTCTGCTTTTTCAAGCATCTTTCTTGAGATTGCTTCGATGTTCCTAGGAGAAGCAGCATACTCTAAAGATATTACATCAAGATTTTTCACTTCTAATAACTCTGGAATTCTCGAAGAGGAATGAAGGTGAATCTGTTTTGTAGCTCCTTTGAAATCGAAGGCTTTCTCCATAACATCTAAAATTGTTTCTCTATCAGCGATTATGTCTTGAAAGCCGAAGCTTGGCTCATCGATGGATACAACTTCGGTTTTAACGTATTTTGAATCTAACAAAGAGTTTTTTGCAAACCGTCTTGTTGTCTCCGCAAACATCAGAAATACGTCCTTATACAGAGTTGCTCCAAGTTCTCTGACATATAGCTCTAAGGGTCCAGTGACGCAAACGCGTAATAGAATTTTTTCTCCTTTTTCTTCGTAGAGTCTTTTAGCTGCTTCTTGGATAACTCTCACTTCTGGTATTATTGCGTGCTTCTCCTCAACAATGTATGTGCCTTTGCTCATTGATTCATGTATAACATCTGCAAATTGCTTGTATATGTCATAATGCTGCGGGTAATTGGCGACATCTAATCCCGCCTCAAGTTTTTTCTTAAACGAGTCAATTACGACACGGTAAAAGTTGTTTAATAAAAAATCGTTGTTTTTTATGTCTTTTCCATCTATTATTGCCTTTCTAGCTAAGACATACACCTTCTCAAACATTTTCCGGTCTATATTGAGTGGTAATGGAAAACTTCCAATGTCATCAACAAGGATGCCCATACAACCAATGTTAACGTACTAACCATTTAAAATTAACTTATTTCTTCAATTTTACGGGGCAAAAAATATAAGCGAGTATATGTTTCGTGAACATTATTGGGATAAAAAAATGAGCATCTGGAAACTTCGACTCTCAATCTTTGGAACCCTCGCCATAATAATTGGCTTATCCACATTAGTTTTTACTGTAGTTCTAACGCTAGCAGGCGTTTTCGACATTATCACTTTAGGCGTCCTAGTTGTCGCCTTCAACATTCTCCAGTGGCTAATATCGCCATACATTATCGACGGACTTTATCGCACACGCGAAATACCTGAAACCGAAAATCCAAAACTCCATGAAGTTGTCGAAAACTTGAGTAAGAAAAGCGGAATGAAAAAGCCTAAGTTAATGCTTGCACAAATCCCCATTCCAAACGCATTTGCCTATGGTTCGCCCATAGCAGGAAACCGAGTAGCCGTCACAAGCGGATTATTAAAAACTTTAGAACCAGAAGAAGTTGAGGCGGTTATTGGGCACGAGCTCGGGCATTTAAAGCACAGAGACGTACAGATAATGATGTTTGTTTCTCTTTTGCCAGCATTATTCTATTACATAGGCTTTTCACTTATGCTCTCGTCAAGATATGGTAAACAGAGGAATGATAGTGGCGGAGCCGCGTTAGGCTTAGGATTCATGGCTTTCTCATGGATTCTAAACATGTTCATATTATATCTAAGCCGCCTCCGCGAGTACTACGCAGATAGACACAGCGTGCAAATTGTTGATGATGGCTCGAGAAAACTTTCAGAAGGCCTAGCAAAAATAGTTCAAGCGTCGAAAAACCTCCGAAGAACCAGAAACGATACACAACACCTCAACGCATTTAAAGCTCTGTTTATCGCTGACCCAGACCGCGCAGAAACAGACGCTATGGCAATAGCAACAATGTCAAGCTCTAGCGAACAAAAACTAGTCCAAGAAATTCTTTCACAGAAAGTAACAACAGTTGACAGAATCATCGAGATTTTCTCTACACACCCAAACATAGTAAAGCGACTTAGGGCTTTGCAGCAATTGAGTTAGAAACTGCACTAAGTTCCAATCCTTTTTTGCTCTAGCAAACGTTAAAGGTGATAAGCAGATAGTCTACTTAATTGCTTAAAGACGTGAGGCATATGCAGTATTCAACCATTCTTTCCGAAGTTGATAGACAAAAAGACGACATGGTTAACGCGTTAATTGAGCTTATCCGCATCCCAGCGATTGCTCCAGAAAACGGCGGAGAAGGAGAAACGGAGAAAGCTGAAAAACTAATGCAATTATTGGAAAACATGAATTTTGACAAGATAGAACACTTCGAAGCTGAAGACAATCGTGTTCCTTCAAAAAAGAGACCAAACATCGTAGCATACTCTTACGGAAAAAACAAGTCCGAACGCCTTTGGATAATAACGCATTTAGACGTGGTTCCACCAGGAGAAAATTCCCTTTGGACTATTACGAAACCTTTCGAGCCAACTATCCGCGAAGGACGAGTTTATGGACGTGGCAGCGAAGACAACGGACAATCTATGATTGCATCAATCTTCGCTGTTAAAGCTTTAGAAAGTCTGAAAATAAAGCCGAAAAGAACGGTTGCTTTAGCTTTTGTTGCAGATGAAGAGCAAGGAAGCAAGTACGGAATTCAGTATTTGGCGAAACAGGGAATTTTCAAAAAAGACGATTTGATTGTTGTGCCAGACGGAGGAAACGAGGACGGAAGTTTCATTGAAATAGCTGAAAAAAGCGCCTTATGGTTCAGAATACGCACCATTGGAAAGCAAACACATGCTAGCATGCCAGACAAAGGCTTGAACGCACATCGTATCGGAATGGAATACGCGTTAGCCTTGGACAAAATGTTGCACCAAAAATATTCGCTTAAAAACCAGTATTTCAATCCGCCAGAGAGCACATTTGAGCCGACAAAGAAAGAAAAAAATGTCGACGCTGTAAACATCGTTCCAGGAGAAGACATAACCTATTTTGATTGCAGAATTCTACCAGACTACGACCCAGAAGAAATATTAAACGAAATTAAAGAACTCGCAAAAGCGTATGAAAAGAAAACTGGAGCTACAATAAAAATTGAAGTCTTGCAGAAAAGCATTGCACCGAAACCCACAGACGCAAAAGCCAAAATAGTCACTATGCTGAAAGACGCAATAAGAAAAATCAAAAAAGTAGAACCAAAAGCGGGTGGAATCGGCGGAGGAACATGCGCCGCCTTCTTCCGAAGGATAAACATTCCTGCAGTAGTCTGGAGTACAATAGACGAAACCGCCCACCAACCAAACGAATACGCAAAAATAGAAAACATGGTTAATGACGCAAAAATTTTCGCTTTCTTAACCGTTTCAGAGTAAACGGATGGAAAGGTTTATATGGATGGATAATCCATCCAAGATCTATGCTTAACCCACTTAAAAATTCACGTGCTACAGCTTTTTTTGGTGTTTTAACAGGGTTATGTTTAGCGGTTCAGTTGGCTCCGAGACCGCCTAATGTTGAGTTTACTTCTCTTTTTTCGTTTGTTGTTGGCTTTTTGTTTGGTTCGTTTGTTGGAGTGTTTTTTGGGGGTTTTGTTATGTTTGTTAATGGGTTTTTTTCGCCGTGGGGGTTTGCTGGTTTAAACATGCCTTTTCAAATGTTAGGTATGAGTGTGGTTGGTGGGGTTGGCGGTTTATACAAGAAATATACGCAGAAGCCAAATCCGTTTGAGACTGCGGTTCTAGGGGCGGCTTTGACTGTGTTTTATGATTTAGTAACCAATATGGGGATGGCTCTTTTCTATATAATTATTGGAACAGACCCAACTCTGGCAATAATAACCGCACTTGGATATGGCACGCCATTTTCATTAATACATACAGCGTCGAACATAGCGGTGTTTGGTTTAGCTTTCTTCCCATTAATCAAAGCTGTAAATCAGCTGCTGGTGGTGGAAAAAATTGGTTGAAAAAAGAACAATCGTGTTCATAACATTAGCAATTATTGTTTGGGCATCGATAACCTCGGGATTTGCAGCCTATTACTATCTCGAACAAGTGAAGTATCGAGAACAACTTAATAATCAGCAACAATTGTTAGACAACATAACAAGAAACTATGATGTATCCGTGAATAGATGGAATTTATTATCTGGAGACTACAGCGTACTATTCGGAGATTATCGATGGTTTACAGGAGACGATTACTCTTCGTTAATGAGCAGATATGAAGCACTGCTTTCTAATTTGCGAGAAAACTACACAGCAACATTAAACACATTTCCTGAACTTAATACTACATATAACACTCTATTGGACAAGTTTCAAACGCTCAATAAGAAAGACACAGTAACAAAAGAAGAATTCGGTTCACTACTTGACGATTTCTACACTCTACTTACGTCCCTATCAAAAAAGGAACTGGAAGTTTATGTAGGCGAATTAGGCGTGATACACATAAGCGTATGTATTGATTATGGCAACCAAACCATAGAATGGCACAATAAAACCAGCACAGTCGCGGGCACAACATTGTTTGACTTAACCCGAAAAATTGCACACATAGAATACTCCTATTGGGCAACAATGGAACCAGGTCACATCTTTTTGAATTCAATCAACAATCATGCTGAAGGATACTGGGTATGGTACTATTGGGATGAAACAAAAAATGATTGGATTTTTGGGCCTGTTGGTTGCGATGCTTGGATATTACAGAATGATGGCATCTATAAGTGGGTTTGTATCTCATAGTAATTTAGGCTAAAAGAGCAAAAGGATTTTAATTTGAAAAATCAGAACATAGCATCACCAAAAAAGAACCATTGCTAAGGTTGGGTTGTCTTGACCAAAACTGCACAAATATTCAAGAAAGTCTACGAAGAGAAACGAAAAAACCTGCTTGAGAATGAAGCTAAAACTGTATGCCTAGAGTATGGGATTCCTGTTACAAAATTTGAATTGGCAAAGAATGAGGCGGAAGCTGTTAAGTTTGCAGAGAAAATAGGTTATCCTGTAGTTTTAAAGATTGTCTCGCCAGATGTTCTTCATAAATCTGATGTCGGCGGAGTAATTGTCAACCTAAAAGATGCAAAAGAAGTTCGAAACGCTTACAACCAAATCCTACAAAACGTCAAAAAGCACAGGGCAAAAGCAAAAATTACGGGCATACTCGTGCAGGAAATGGCTCCACCCTCAACAGAAATAATAGTCGGTGCAATCAAAGACCCCCAGTTTGGTCCGTCAATAATGTTCGGGCTGGGCGGAATTTTTGTAGAAGTTTTAAAAGATGTGACTTTTCGTGTTGCGCCTATAACTGAAGAGGAAGCTCGAGAAATGATTATGGAAGTTAAGGCGTATCCGCTGTTAAAAGGGTATAGAAATCAGCCTCCAGCAGACATTGACGCAATAGTTAAAATTTTGCTGAATACGTCAAAACTTGTAATGGAACATCAAGAAATAAAAGAGTTGGACCTAAACCCAATAATGGTTTACGAAAAGGGAGCAAAAACAGTAGACGCAAGAATAATCCTCGAATAAACGTGAAAGTTTGATTAAGAAGAAAACTTTTCAGACATGCAAACTCCACGAAAACGCCAGTTTAAACGCAGTAACCGCCTCTTTTAACATCAAATAATTAGTAAAGCTAATCAAACAGATTCAAGGAATGCACAAATAAGAGGAAGAATTGTTGTCAAAGCAGCAGAAAACCCAGAAAATCGAAGAGTTAACGCAAAAGTTTCTGGCATTAAAGGAACAAAAAAGCAAGCTAGACGCAGAAGCAATGGATTTGGCAGAAAAAAGAGACAAACTAAACGAGCAGTTTAAGAAAAAGCGTGCAGAAATAACCGAATTGAAAAGTGAAAGAGACAAATTAAACAAGGAAGTAAAAGAGCTTAAGCAGCAAAGAGAAGCCTCCAAAAAAGAAATTCACGAAAAAATCGAGGAAATAAAAAAGCTAAGAGAAGAAATCAAAACTTTAACGCCAAAAAAGCCTTCAAAAAGTTTTCAAACCTTACAAAAAGAAATTGAAAACCTCGAGTGGAAAATTCAAACAACACCGTTAGAGCTACGGGAAGAAAAAGAACTTGTTGAAAAAGTCAAGCAGCTAGAAACTCAACTAAGCGTTCATAAAAAGCTTAATCAATTGAACCAACAAATCTTGAAGTTACAAACTGAAATCAAAACTCTCAGAGACCAAGGCAGACTTCGACATGAAAAATTAATGGATACTGTGCAAAGAAGCCAGAAACTTCACGAAAAAATGCTAAATAAAATTGAAGAATCCAAAAAAATCAAAACTGAAGCAGATAACATGCATAAGCTCTTTTTACAATCAAAAGAAAAGGCAAATCCTCTTCGCGAGCAAATAGCGGAAATTTCAAGCCAGATAAAGCAATTAAAAGAGGAAATTCAAGAAGCAGAAGCCAAAGAAAAAAAGGAAACAGAGGAAATCCTTCGTGAAAAACTTGAGAGTCAAGCAAGAGAAAAACTTAGACGAGGCGAGAAATTAACATGGGAAGAGTTTCAATTGCTAGCAGAAAAAGGAATGAAAGCGCAAGATTAAAGTAAAATACTCTTAATTAACTATAGGAGAATAGAAACTCAGATGGCAGCCGAAGAAGCAGAAGAAAAAACGCAGAAAAAAATTCTTATTCTATGCGTGGATAGAGACGGCGATTTAGGAATAAAAACCAATGTTAAAACCCCCGTCATCGGGAGAGACGAAAATCTTAACGCAGCGGTAGCATTAGCCCTAAAAGACCCAGAAGAGCCTGACGCAAACGCAATGTTTGAAGCAGTGAGCATATATGACCGATTAAAAAGCGAAAACAAACCAGAAGAAACGTTTGAAATAGCAACAATAGCTGGCTCTGAACTTGGCGGAGTCGGCGCCGACAGAAAAATAGTCGCTGAACTAGGCGAACTATTGAATTTTTTTCCTGCAAGTGAGGTCATTTTGGTTACTGACGGATACTCTGACCAGGCAGTTTTGCCACTCATAGAGTCCAGAGTGCCAGTGACATCTGTTCGGAGAATAGTGGTAAAACACAGCGAGTCAATCGAGGAAACAGCCGCTTTGTTCACGCGCTATCTTAAAATGCTCATGGAAAATCCACGTTATTCTCGCGTTGCACTAGGCTTGCCGGGGTTACTTATACTAATATGGGGAATTCTCTCATTCTTCAATCTACTCTATTACTATTGGATAGCATTCATTTTCGTCGTAAGCTTATTCCTTCTCGTAAAAGGCTTCGGAATTGACAAAACAGTAAAGAACTTCTACCACTGGATAAAGGAATATTCGCCGCCACCCCTTCCAGTACAGATTTCAAATTATACCGCAGTCGCGGGAGCCTTATGCATAGGTGTTGGCATTTTCCTCGGCTGGAATAATGCTGCATCATTTGCCGCGATTCAGACGCCACCACCGATGGACATGGCTGGTTGGCTAAGCATTCTGCCAAAGCTAACCGGATACTTTATCAAAGGAGCTATGGACCTTATAATAGTTGGAATTTCTGTAACGCTTGTTGGAAGGGCTATACGTTGGTATTTTGAGCGTGATAGTAGATTACTGCGCAATGCAGCGTTAATTGCTTCTGTAGCGTGGTCTAGAGTAATTCTTGATGAGACCTCAACAGTGTTAATCAGACCAGAATTGGGATACGACAAACTGATTCTCTCTATTGTCGTTGGCATCTTGATAGGCGTAGCCTCAGTTCTAGTTGTCTTTGTAATTCATAGGTCTGCAAAAGGATTTTTAAAGAAGACAGAAGAGCAGGTTGAAAATCTTGGAGAAGGCTAAAATTGCCATCATCGGTGGAACAGGCTTCGAAAGCTTCTTTAAAAACGCTAAGCAGCTACACGTTGGAACACCTTATGGAATAGCTCCGCCATTGTCTATTAGCAACATAGAGGGAAAAAAAGTTGTTTTTCTTCCAAGACATGGCCCGAAACATCTTGTTCCGCCGCATAAGATAAACTATAAGGCAAATGTTTACGCCTTGCATGAGATTGGTGTGACGCGAATAATAGCCGTAAACGCTGTGGGTGCGATAAATCGCAATTTCAAACCCGGCGACATCGTTATTCCTCACGATTTCATTGACTTCACGAAATTACGTTCCACAACCTTTTACGACGAAACTCCAGTAACCCACGTTGACGTTTCTCAGCCATACTGTCCAGAAATTCGCAAAATTTCGGCTGAAAACGCAAGAAAAATTGGATTAAAAACATGGGATAAAGCTGTGTTAGTGTGCACCGAAGGGCCTCGCTTTGAAACTCCGGCGGAAATTGAAATGTTCAGACGTTTAGGCTGTGATGTTGTGGGGATGACTGGAATACCCGAGGCTGTGCTTGCACGCGAGCTTGAAATGTGCTATGCCGGTTTCTGTTACGTTTCAAATATGGCTGCTGGCATGCAAGAAAAGTTGACTACACACGAAGTGCGTGAAATCTGTGAAACACTTATGCCTAAGCTAGAGCAAGTTTTATTTGAAACCATTAAAGGTTTACCCCTAGAACGTGGGAATAACTGCCCATGTTCTAATGCCCTTCGGAATGCAAGGTGCAAGTGATGTTTAAAACCTTACTCTCAGTCATTGGAGCATACAAACTCTATGAGAAATGGCTCTGGCACCAAGTTAAGAACGGTGGAGAACTGGAGCATATAGCAATAATTCTGGATGGAAACAGAAGATGGGCGTCTGGGAAAGCTCTTGACCCATGGCTTGGACATGAAAAAGGAGCAAAAAAAGTTGAAGATCTGATTGATTGGTGCCAGAAACTTCATGTTAAATCGATAACACTGTATGCATTCTCTACAGAGAATTTCGTTAGGCCAGAAAATGAAGTTGAAGAAATTATGCGTATCGCAGAAGAGGAATTTCGGAAAATTCTAACAGATGAGCGCATACACAAAAACAAGGTGCGTGTAAAGGTAATTGGCAGGATAAATCTGTTGCCTGAGAGTTTGCAGAATTTAATAATGGATGTGGAAAAGGCTACGCAAGATTATGACCAGCATTTCTTAAACATCGCCTTTGCTTATGGAGGAAGAGCAGAAATCGTTGATGCAGCAAGAAAAATTGCCGAAAAAGTGCAAGAAGGCGAGATAAATCCAAGGGAGGTTAATGAACAACTTTTCGAACAGTATTTGTACACATCTTACATGCCCAAACAAGAACCAGACTTAATTATTAGAACTTCTGGAGAAGAGAGGCTAAGTGGCTTCTTGCTTTGGCAGTCTGCCTACAGCGAACTTTGTTTTTTGGATGTCTACTGGCCTGACTTTCGCTTAATAGACCTTTTGCGTGCAGTTAGAACTTTTCAGAAACGTAAAAGGCGTTTTGGCGCATGAGTAATGTTGTAATGGTTTTAGCTCAGAAAATTATGCAAGTTACTTATAAATTAGGTTTATGTCACTAAAAGTTTGTTTGAAGAATGTGAAACGAGAGTTTCGTGTGGAATGTTTGCGATTGTTTTTCTGGCAGGTGGCAAATGTAGAAGATGTGACATAATTCTTCAAGGTTACGGAAAATTAGATTAGTTTATGTATAGCCAATTCAAATCCTAAGAAGATATTCGCCTCATCACCTTTTCGAGTCGCTTAAATACACAACACATCACCTTTTTAAGTAAACAAGAAAGCAGAGGCAAAATAAATGGCTGAAAAGCAAGAGTGGCGTCACTTGTTTACGCTTTTAAAATTGGCTGAGATGGGTGCTCATCGGCGAACAGCAAAAATTTCCACTGAATATTTAGCTGGAAAGTTAGGTGCTTCCCAGCAGACAGCTTCACGTTACTTAATTGAACTGGACGCTAAAGGATTGATTAAGCGGACAATAACGCCTGATGGATGCCTGATTAAAATTACTGATTTAGGCGTGAAAGAGTTGAAAAAGCTTTATTCTACGCTGCATTTTTTGATGGAAGCTGCCTATCCGCCTTCGATAACTTTGGAAGGAATAGTTTTCACTGGGTTAGGTGAGGGAGCTTATTACATATCGAAGGAGCGTTATAGGAAGCAGTTTTTGGAGAAGTTGGGTTTTGACCCGTATCCAGGCACGCTTAATCTTAAGCTTACAACTGATTATGATGTTAAAACTCGTTCGGAGCTTGAGGCTTATCCTTCTATTGAGGTTGAGGGTTTTAGGAATGAGAATCGCACTTTTGGTTCTGTTAGGTGTTATCCTGCGATAATTGAGAATAAGGTGAAGGGTGCTGTTATAACGGCTTTGAGGAGTCATTATGATTCTTCGGTTATTGAGATTGTTGCTCCTGTTTGTTTGAGGAAGCATTTGAAGTTGAAGGATGGGTATAAGGTTAAGGTTGAAGTTTTAACTTTGCCGTGAACTGTTTTGGGTTTGAGAAGTTATAGCCCCCCTTATATATAGGTTGAATCCCCTCCTCCTCCTGAATAACAACAATTATGTCACCCTACCCAGACACTTCGTGTCAGCCCTTCCCTCAAGGGAAGGGCAAGAGAAAAAGTATCAAGGGCTAATAGTAAAAAGGAAGGGCTACCAAGCTTCTTGTCCCTTTCGGAATGCAATAGATTCCTTATATTCTGCATGAGTAATGTGATAACTGAAAGTAAGGTCTTTCTTCCCAAATCTACCAAGTGTTGAGGAAAAGACGGTGCCACTTTTTTGGATTGCAAAAGTTGACCCTTGTAATCTTGCATTAGCTGCTTCTACGACTTCTTGATGGGAAGGCAATTGTGGAGTATCTGAAGGAATAGATATATCGAGCTTACTTGCCAAAACCTGTAGTCCGCTGGATTTGTAATGAACTTTGAAGTTATGAGTGTATTCCCATGCAGCGATGTTGTCTTTTATTTCCTTAGGCAATTCTTTACGTGCATCAAATTCTATTTTGTTCTTTTTTCCACCAAATAACGGCATTTTATTACTTCCTTTGTGATGTTACCAAACACTCCGTTTACCAAGGTATTCAACTTATAGTTTATGAATTTTGAAAAAAGATTACAGATAAACTTACGTTCGCTTCAGTAAGAAGCGAACTTAGACCACATAGTCAACCTTTCTTTTCTTAGCTAATCTGTTTCTTTCCAAGAACATTCTAGCGATAGAACGGTTCATGTAGTCTTCGGCAGTTATTACGAGAATCTTCTTTCTAGCCTTAGCCTCTTTAGTCAATTCCTTTATTACAATCTCTTGAAGCTTGTTTTCTGCTTCTATTTGCTCTTTAGTGCGACTCTCTCTTGATTTCCTTCTTCTTTTTTTATCAAGAGATGAGGAATTTCTTCTTACTCTTCTTACCATTATTTCATCTTCCTATAAAACCAGCCTTTATCAGTGCCTTTGTGCATCCTTAAAGTATGTCCCTTACGTTCTAGGCTAAATCTACCTTTAGGTTTAGGCTTTAGTTTACATTGAACCTTATCTCTCTGTAAGTTAGGGCACTTCGCTTTAATGCAAAAAGATAGCTTGATAAATTTAGGATAGAGCCTCTTTTTACAGCCTTCTACTTCACAAATACTAGGCGTACATTCCTCATCGGTTAGTTCTTGAGCTAACTCTAGCTTTTTTAGTTGAGCCTTGGTAAGAGTGTAAATCCTTCGCTTACAATTAGCATCCAAGCAAACATTAGCCTTATCCTTAGAACAAGGTAAACCTCTTCTTTTTATGGGTGCTAATATTTCCACATCTTCAAGCTTGAAGATGTTTTCTAACCCATTCTTTTCCGAAATTTCTTTCATAATGCTTCACTTCCTCTTTAGTCGCTTTGTGCCATTTTCCTCTAAAATCTCGAACGTATCCTTTTCTCAACCTAGCCTTAACGTATAAACAGTAAAAATGGAAATCGCATGTGTCTTTAGAGCATTCATTGTCCTTTAAACAATGGATAACATTTTTAAAGTCTTCCACGTTAGTCCTCAGCCTATATTCTTATACCATGCTCGCCATCTTAGGTATTCAAAGCATCCTTCATTGTTTCCATTGGGAATATACTTGAAATATTTAGGATAGTCTATTCGCTTGTTCTTTCGATTGACTCTCTCTGTAATGAATCCTTGAAAACGCATCTTAACGAACTTCTTATCAACCATTCCGTCTTTATAGGCGTTATTTATATGTAGCATTATTTCTTGCCAAGGTAGAGGCTCTCCGAAGATTAGGCTGAGGTTAGAAAGTTTGTTTCCATAAAGGTCTAATTGAGAACTATCACTGGTCTTCATTATCAGCACAGAACCTAAGTGGTATTTCTTAGCGTATTTTCTAGCCCATTCAACAACTTCTTCGGTCTTCTTTAAATCAGCGTCTAACATCAGATAGTCAGAGGTCGTAAACCCTATTACTACGGACATTTAGAATCACCTCTTTTGTTCTACTTCTTTATCTAATCAAAGGGCGTAGGATAGTCCATTTGCACATCGTAATCCAGAATCTTCCTTATCCTTACCCAAGGAACGCTAAATAGTTCATGGAAACTAGCGAAAGTTTCTCGTCTTTTATGGTAGGGTAAAGATTTCTCGTATTTCATCTTGTTGACTGTGTGCGTAATTAAACGATACTGCAGTTTACGGCTTAGTTGAGGGCTGACTCTTACTTGGAACTCAAATCCTCTTGTTTCACCCGTTACAGACCTATATCTACCATAGAACCTAGCATAAGTTCTCTTTCTTTTTGGACGATGACGCATTCTGTATCTACGAAGCCTATCTCCCAAGGATTCTCCAGATGCTCTCATTCAGAATCACCTCTCTTTTTAGTGTTTCTTTCTTTTTTCAAAAGAGATGGTTCGTAAGAACCTCTCTTTTTAGAGGATTTCTTAGGATTTTTCCTTGAAGATAGAGGGACATTTTCATACATCAAGTCAATGTCATTCTCTAGTTCTTCATCAGAAACTCCTTTCTGTAATGGCTTCGGTTTCCATCTAAGAACACGAGTATTTTTAACCTTAAGTTCCGCTATTTCTCTTTGGGCATCGTTTATCCTTTCTTCAAGCTCATTTTCAGCTATCTTTTTTAGTATATCTGGAGCTTCGGTAGAATATACAATCATGAACAGTTCCTCTTCGGTTAGTTTGTTGATTCCCTTTCTAGCTCTATCAAACAATTGTTCAAGAGAGTCTTCAACCACACTAGTCCCTTCTTTTACGTTTCTTCAATGGTAATGGTGGACCAAGAATGTACCAACGATAATCCGCTCGTTTCTTTCTTCTTCTAGGCATACTCATCCCTCTCGTAAAGTGGATATTTTCTTTTTAGATTGTTCATTCTAAGGTTCATCCAATGGGACAAATAGCGTATCCTTTCTACGTCTTTTTCATCGACTACTCTACGTCCATCTCTTAACGCACTTGCTTTGGCTAAAGTTATCAGCGATTTGAACAGCCTTATTCCTTTCAGTTCTACTTTCAAATCTGCATTTATTTCATCTTTAATGTCGTCAACGATTTCCTTAATATCTTCAGCGTGGTCTCTTGGTATCCTTACGTCTATTCTTTTTCTCGGAAAACTCAACGGTATAAGACTTACATAGTCTTTATGCGGTCTGTATTTTCCTTCTTTAACGTTTTCAAATATTTTTTGTAATAGCGTTTCTGATGTTCCAAAAGAAACCAAGACCATTCTACTGAAAAATCCGCCTTTAAGAAGATTAGTTTTTATTTGTTTATGTGTGGGTGTAAAGAATCCTTGCGTATTTATTGCAGCTATTATTCCACCTTTTACTCCTTCGAAAGGCTTTAATGCGTCATATTCGAAAGCATAATCACTTTCTGGAGAAAGCCCTTCTTCAGTTAAAGCATCGAGGAAAGCTATCGTATTATCGATAGAGCTTGGTTTAAAAGTCCATATAGCAGAGAAATCGTATATCATTATATGTCCTAGAATCTTTGGATTATCGAACAGAAGGGATAACTTACCTTCTATCAAGTCTTTTTGTATTCCGTAAGCACTAAACCTCTTTACAGAATAAACTCCATTGTTTTTTCTATATTTCTTAAGTAACTCCGTTTTACCACTTTCAGGCTCGGCTAATAGCATCAGACTTACTGGTTTCTCGTTCTTTACGTATGCAGTCCATAATGTTAGCTCTACTATGTCTTGGATAGGTTCTAATCCTGTCAATTCGGTTTTTCTTAATACCATTTTCCTTTCACCACTCTTTTTTTATTTTCGAGGGGTAAAACGATACCGAGCCTTTTACCCTCGCTCATTTAGCTACGAGGGGTAATTTTTGTAACTAAAATTACCCTCGTAAAATCCGCCATAGTGCTATGCTCCTCGCTATCTTTACTAGTTCACTAAGGGTACGAACCCTTTAGAATTCATCGATGGTCTCTAGCTACCTTAGGGTTTCTCCCCAAGGGCGACCTCAGATATCTCCGAGGATTTTTATTTTAGGTAGGGTAAAAAGCTATATACCGTTTTACCCTAGGATTAAGGATACTAGGTAATATATAAAACTTCCGTACAAAAGAAGCCTAATTTAAGCCTATTTTCTTAAATTCGACTTGATTTAAGACTATATACGCTGGTATATATAGAACTGTCTTCTAGAACTACCTTCTAGTTAGCCTTTTTAATAGGCATCCCTTAAGTTTAATTTTAGAGTAAAGGGAGAGGTGAAAGGAAAATGAGGGTGAAAATGGTTAAAATAGCCTTAGATGGATTCGGCTCTTTCCTTGGAATGGAGAGAGGATGTTTCGTAGTTAGGGATAAGGAAGGGAAATCTAGGAAGTATCCTTTGTTTGAGTCTGAAATTGGAGAGGTTATTCTAAGAAGTGGAAATACTATTTCGACTGGAGCTTTAGCTTCTTTAGGCTTCTGGGACATTGATGTTCTAATCCTAAGCCATAACGGTAAGCCTGTCGCTATGGTTAGAAGTTTAGATAGTGATAGCCATGTTAGGACTAGAATCTGTCAATATGAGGCTCTGAACAATGGTAAGGGCATACACATAGCCAAACAAATAGTCTTAAAGAAGATTGAAGGACAGAACCTAGTCTTAAGGAAGTATGGTTTAAGACAACATGACCTTATTAGCGTTAAAGAACGGATTGATAAAATAGAAAATACTAACTTGAAGGCACTGAGAAGGAAACTTTTACCGATTGAAGGAAGATGCTCTGACCTATACTTTAAGCAGATTTTTCAGTTATTTCCTAAAGAGATTGTGAGAACTGTTAACCGTAGAACTTTTAGAGCTTATGATGGACTGAACAATACTTTTAACTTAACGTATTCTCTTTTGAAATGGAAGGTTCATATCGCTTTACTAAAGGCTAAGCTTGAACCTTTCTTAGGATATTTACATTCTGAAGAAGTTGGTAAGCCTTCTCTTGCGTGTGATATGGCTGAACTTTACCGCTATTTAGCTGATGATTTTCTAATAAAATATTGCAGAGGACTTAGTTCTAGAGATTTTGTGATGAAAACTGAACAATACATTCCTAACAGAAGAGGCAAAAGAGAATACTTGAACGATTCCATGACTAATAAGTTAATCAAAGCCTTCTATGGCTATCTGGATTGGAAGGTTAGAGTTCCTAGAATAAGACATGGCTACAGACAATCTCTTGAAACTTTAATTAGCGAAGAATCTTTATTGTTTGCTAAATACTTGAGAAACGAAAAGGAAACTTGGATTCCTAGAATTGCACTTCCTTTCTATTATTAGTTGTAATGCCCCTTCCTACCTTTCAACTTTTATTTCTCTATCTCTGATATCTACTGATATCCCACTGAATATCCTTGAAATATCCTCTGAACTCTAAAATGCCTCTGATTTTACCTCTGTTCTTAAAACTGATTTATTCAGGAGGAGGAGGGGATATAGGTTGAATCTGCGGTATACTTTCTGTTGAAGTGCGAGGTTTATTTGTAGTAGGAGTAGCGGTATCTGTATGTTATCGGTATTTTTCGTTTTGTTGCAAGTGCGTAGCCAATCAGCAGTCCAATGATTAAGCCGCCGAAATGAGCTAGATTGTTGACATGTGGACCTATATTAATCATCAACAAGAAGAAAGAATACATCAACGCGCCCAGTATCGATTGCCCAACAGCTCGCCTAACATAGATTGTAACTGCTCCAAACATTCCGAAAATGGCGCCTGAAGCTCCAGCAGAAAGCATGTCTGGCCCAAAAAGTAATGTTAACAAGTTTCCAGTGAGTCCGCTTAAAAGGTAGATTAGAAGGTATTCGTGAATTGCAAACATGTCTTCTGCTCTAAGTCCAAAAATAAGCAAAAAGAACATGTTACCTAGAAGATGTAGAAGACTAACATGGACAAACATTGCTGTAAAAAGCTGCCAATATCCACCACTCATAACGAAAGAATTCGATTGCCCATATTGCAATAGTACATAGTAGTTCGTTTCCATAAAATCTCCGCCGAGAATTGAGGTATAAGCGTAAACTGCTATGTTTATCGCAATGAGTATGTATGTTGGCATGAACTTCTTAGAACTCTTAAGTATACTGCTCATCTTTTGAAGTCCTCAATAATCTTCTGTTTGATTTTCGAAGAACTATCCAACTCGTCCTCTCCAAACTTGCCAATTTTCACGATTTTAATTTTCAATCCTCTTTTTTCCACGTAACCCCTTACACTTTTCTCCATGCCATCCTGGTCGTATCCAACAACAATTATGTCCGGTTTTATTTTTTCGATGACTTTTCCAATGTCAAATTTTTCGTAGCCGAGAACTGCCTCGTCAACAACCCTTAAAGATTCAACCAACGCTCGCCGCTGGTTTTCAGGCATTATAGGCTTCTTTCCTTTTCTCTTTTCAACAGTGTTATCTCTCGCGACGATAACTATGAGTTCAGCATTGCGTCCACCAGCTTTTTTCGCTTCTTCCAAAAATCTTACATGTCCAAGATGTAGTAAGTCGAATACTCCGGAAGCCAAAACTATTTTTCTCTTCTCTTTAGTTTTTTCGTTGGCCATTCAAATTTCACGGCTCCCAACAGTCTTAAGGCGTCTAATAAGCCTTCACAATACGCTATGGAAGTTAAACTTACCGCAGTTTCTTTTTTATCTCTATAGTATTTTGCGTCTTCCAAATAGGCTTTGGCAAAATCCACAACTTTCTTGACGCTATTGCCACTGAGGCTTGTAGGAGTTTCAACGATTACCATGTTGCTAAAAACATGCTCTGCAGAAGCAATATACTTCGAGACAAGCTCTTCCAAACTCATTTCACCATCTCCTTAACCCTCTCTGGAGCGTTAGCTAAAACCACAAGAGCCTCAGCCTCCATGAAATGAAGTTCCCCGGGAAAAACAATGCTGTGTGGCGGCTCTCCAAAGTCATAATTTAATAACTCTTTTAGGAAGCCAGCTTTCACGGTGGGGTTTTTGCTTCCAGCTCTTGCCACACCTACCACAAGCGCATTGGGCGTGACAATTTTCTTTTTTCTTTTCTTTTCGATTTTTAGAAGCCACTCCAAACTTTTTTTGATGCTCATGTAACGTTTTTCCTCAGCGTTTATGTCTAACAAGCAAAGTGTATGAAGCTCCAGCTTCTTGTTTTGAGCGATGACTTCGTATGGAGTTTCAGAAGGAGTTTCGTCTGGGAAAGGTATGGTTACGCTTTTTCCAAATTTATAATTGTGCAAGCCACATAAACCAATCACAGCAGAAAGTATAGAGGCTCCATGAACTATACGCGTTTTTATTCCAAGTTTTTCCGCATGTATTCTCAATGCAACATGAGTAGTGGCTATTAACGGATCGCCGGGAACAAGCAGAACCGCCTTACCTTTCTCAGACGCTCCAATAATAACTTTACCATTTTCTTCTTCAAGCTCTCTCCGCGAAACCACACGCAACTTTTTTCCAGAAATCTCTTCTAAACGTTTTTTAGAAAAATTCGGCAACAAACTCGTATAAACCTCCAAAAACGCAGCATCTGCAGTTTTAATCTCTTCTAAACCACGCATGCTTATTCCTTTCTCGTCATGCAACCCAAGCCCAACAAAAACCAATTCACCCAAACTACACCACTTCACAGCATAAATTAAAACTAAAGCTTAAAACTCTTAATGCTTATAAACAGCCTTTAAATTGCATAATCTAGAAAGCCACACCATAGGGCCCGTAGCTCAGTAAGGCCAGAGCGGCGGACTAACCGCCGAGCGGGGTTAGGTTGAGGCTCTTAACCCGTAGGTCCCGGGTTCAATTCCCGGCGGGCCCGCCACCTCAAGATGATTGAAGAGAGAAGATGAAAGTTATGGTTAGTTGGCAAAGTCTTTTGAAAGAGAGCCCCATTGAATGGCTCCTTGAAGAGACTAATCCTTCAGTGCGATATTTCACGTTACGCGATGTTTTTGGCAAAAGCGAGAATGACCCACAAGTAGTTGCAGCAAAACGAGCAATTCCACAGTCTAAAACGGTGAGTAAAATATTCCAGAAACAAAGCGCAGAGGGTTACTGGAGCGAACCATTCAACCCTTACCACCCAAAATACAAGTCTTCTTATGGGCAAATAATGATTCTTGCTCAGCTTGGAATGGATAGAACCGACAAAAGAGTTGAGAAGGCATGCGAATACATCTTTCAATTTCAGTTAGAAGACGGCGGCTTCTCCAGCTATACACTCGAAAGAGCAAAGCAAGAACATACATTGATGCTTAAAAAGGGAAAAACACTGTCTCCACACGAGGAGTTTGCGTCTTCGCTTGTCTTTGAACATCAATATTCCTGTCTCACAGGCAACATGGCAGCAGCACTTATCAGAATAGGGTACGCTGAAGACAAAAGAGTCAAAAGAGCCTTAGAGTGGCTTGTGAAAATTCAGAATCCAGACGGCGGCTGGCTCTGCCCCTACTGGCGAGCACACATAAGAGACAAACATGGCTGTTTCTACGGAACAATCTGCCCATTAGAAGCTTTTTCCGAAGTTAAAAAAGAAAACCTAACAAAAGAGATGAAAGAAACAATCGAGAAAGGCGCGGAATTCCTACTTATGCATCGCTTATTCAAAGCTGACCACCACGGCTACAAAATAATCAACAAGGCTTGGTTGACGCTGAGCTTTCCGTGGTTTTACGGCTACAACATCCTCAGAGGGCTAGACGTTTTAACACGACTTGGCTACGTAAAAGACGAGCGTCTAAGCGACGCAGTTGAAGTCCTACTGCAAAAACGCCAAGAAAATGGCGCTTGGATACTGGAAAGCACACCAAGCGGGAGAATGCATGCCAACCTCGAAACAAAAGGCAAACCAAGCAAATGGGTCACTCTCGCCGCTATAAAAGTGCTAAAGCGTCTAAGCCAAACATAGCCTACGCTTCTCTAAATCGCTATAAATCATGCCGCTCTCATGCAACCGTATATTCACGCAAAATTCGACATCGCATAACCTTCCATACATTTTCCCGAAAAGAAAAACCTACGAAAATCTTATGATAACCCGTGCTAGTTTAAATAAGGGTTTGAATTATCGGAGTTAAGAAGCGATCCTCTGTCCTTTTCTGGAAAATATTTTCAATATGAACGCAAAATAAAATTAGAGTACAAATTATGCAGTTTCAACTCTTCTCTGCATCTGACTAGCGTTAATACGGCCTATTTTGGGAATTAGCGTAATATAGACGACCAATAACATACATCTATCGCATAAATAGGGAGAGGAATTATGAAACAGAGAATCCTTCCATGGTTTAAAGTAGAACCACTAACCGATAACGTATTTTTAATCGCTGAGCCAGGTCATATCGAAGAGGTCAATAGTTACCTTGTAATCGGAAAACAGAAAGCGATTTTGATAGATTCTGGAATGGGCATAGGGAACATTAAGACAGTCGTGAAGAACCTTACGAATCTGCCTATTACCGTGATAAACACGCACTCCCACTACGACCATGTTGGTGACAATTACCGGTTTGCGAATGTATTAGTTCATGAAATGGAGTTGGCGAACGTTCACAGCGGAATTCCGAAAGAGCAAATATCCTATGTAGTGGATGACCAAAATTTTTTCACCCTAGCACCACACACCCGAAGCTCTCGTTTCACTCGTGGAGAAGTAAGACCCATTCCTTCGGAATTTGATCGAACTCAATTTCAGATCCACCCATGTCCATGGGCATCTTCAGTGAAAAAGAGGCAAATTCTGGATCTTGGTTCAACAAAGTTGGAGGTTTTGCATACACCTGGTCATAGTTCTGGAAGTATTTGCCTTTTCGACAGAGACAACAAATATTTATTCGCTGGCGACACTGTCTATCAAGGACCAATCTACTTTTATCTTCCAGACTTCCCAAAAAGTGTTCAGTTTTTGGCCACCTATGAATCTCAAGTAAAATACGTTTTTCCTGGACATAACAAATGGACGCCGTTAAATAGCGGAATCTTGAAGGAATTAGCTCAAGCGACTCGTAGCATCCTTGCGGGAAATCTCGAATTTAAGCACAGAAACGGCTTTAGAGTTTTTGACAAGTTCAAGCGATTTGAAATACTTGTCAAAGAAGACCTTTTCTTATTCACGCCGATGAGCCGCACCACAAATTAAACGAGGTAGACCTTGTCCAATCAGTCCAGAAATTTTTCAAGTATAATTTTTCAAGTATAATTTTTCAAGTATATAATGCGCCTAGACTGATTGAAGAAATCGAGAGAGCATAAAGAAGTCAACGGAACAGATGAGATGCAGCCCAAGAGATAAATCAAGCCTAGAGTTTGAACAATACTCTTACTAGAGTGTTATGGTAGCCCGGGAGAGA
>JABFQP010000006.1 GCA_019685655.1 Candidatus Bathyarchaeota archaeon A05DMB-5
TTTAATCATATAGAAGTTTGTTCTAGAGAATATTTCGATTCTCGGAATAGTTAGACCCACGAAACACCGCTTAAAACGCTCCACGACACTTTTTCATATAGAAAACTGTTCTGAAAGAGGAATATAGAAAATGAATCCATGGGGCTCAAATCCCTCCTCTAAACGAAGAGATAAGTTATACATAATTGCAGAAATTTTAGAAATTGCAAAAGACGGTACTTTGAAAACTCAAATCATGTACAGAGCGAACCTAAGCTTCACACAACTTAACGATTATCTCAGGTTCATGCTAAAAATTAACCTACTAGAAAAAATATTGGAGAATGACAAAGACGTGTATAAGGCAACCGAAAAAGGTTTAGATTTCCTTCAACGTTACCGCGAAATAACGGAACTAATTAAGGCAGAAGGCGAAAACTACAATAAAAACGGCGTTAAGATACCGCCACCACACCTACTCAAGAGAAACTAAAAACTCCACATAAAAGCAGAATTCTTCAAAAATTTCTCTCCATGAACTATCTTTTGGGTTTTTGCTCCTTCAAATAAACCTTAACTTTCTCTTTTAACTGTGGAAACTCGTCTAACATGGCTTTTATAACTTGCCAGCGGATTTCTTCGTTTTTTGAACTAGAACCCATAGTTTTCAATCAACCTCAAATAGTGTGTAGCAATACACAATATAAACTTTTATTTCCCAGAAGAAATATGTCCATAGAAACAAAAAAAGAAAAAAGGGTTTTAGTGGACGTTTACTATGTTAACTGGCTTCTTTCGCAATTTCATAGCTGCAACGGCAACTGCTATGATTATTGTAGCTCCAATTAGAATCATCAGCAGATTGGTTGGCATCCACGGAACAACATTTTCAACACCAATCGAAGGGTCATGCTCTAAAATATTGCTGCCAAAGTACGGATAACCAATAAATACTCGCATGTGGTGCCCGGCAGGAATGTAGGTTGCTGTGACGTTTACAGGCGTAGTTTCTTGGGTTGTTGAGTTAATTATAACTGCTTGATCTACAAAGTCAAAGAATCCTGCTAGGGTTTGGCTTCCTTTAGCAAAGCGCAGTCTGTAACGTTCGCGTATTCGGTCTCTAATAGTCATGGGCGTCTCATCGGTACCTTGAGCTGTTAGATTTTCACGCACTTGAACTCGTTGACCTCCCACAATCATGTCGGAAGCTCTAGAGTTGGGTTCTATTGCATCGTACGTTGAGCTTGCATCTTGATCGGCTATGGGCATGTCCACGATTTCTATTGATGCCAGGTCAACCCATAAGGCTAGACCAGCACGCACTTGTGGAACCGTTATGCCATATTCATCATGTAGAATATTGAAAAGTCCGTTTATCTTGTCAATGTTCCACTTCCAGTTTTTGATGATTAAGTCCATTTTGAGCTCTCCTGCATTTACTGTGTAATTGTATAAGCCGTAAACGTTCTCCGTAGCATCTGTCGTATAGAATCTGCATCTGATGATTACATTGTCTTTGGCAAATTCAAATTTTGGCGGCGGAGTGCTTAGAGTAAAGTTAAAAGTGATGTATGAGGTGCCATCTTCTCTGGTTACGTTAGATGGTTCTGTGAGGTTCCACTGGCATGCGCTGAATGGCAAATAGGCAGGATGTAAATCTAGAAGCCAATTTAAGTATCCGTAAATTCTGTTCCTTATTTGATTTTGATGCGGTCCTGCTAAGGCATATTTTGCTTCTAGTCTTTCGCGTATTGTTAAGCCATCTGCTTGATATCTGCGCAAGTAATATGGGTAATCAATGGTTAAGTATTCGATTAAGCCTTTGAATTTGACAACATAAATATTATTTGTGTCGTTTGAATACCACCAGAGGAACATCGGCTTTTTGCCTCCAGCAGGAAACAGTATTGTTATCAAGTCAGTTTCGATTCTCCTCCATTTATTGTTTCTATAAAGTCCATAGCTAACATTCAAGGGTTCGCCGTCGCTAACAGCATTGGCTTCATTCAAGAACATTGGAGAAGCGGCAGAAATCATAAGAAAAGCCAGAAACACTGTTATTATTGATTTTTTCTTGTTTTTCACGGTTTTTCACTGAAAATAACTACATAAAACGGTTTATTAAGAAAATCGTTTCGAAAAAGCCCGAATATCACATGTTTAAAGTTCTAGAAATCTCGAACTTTATGAGAAACGTCCCAAAATGAATAGTACTGCTATGTTTAGGTACATGGCTGTTAGGCTTACGACTATGGCTCTATCTAGTCTTATGCCTTTTCCGAAGCAGAAAGCTGCTGAAAGAAGTAGCAAACTCCAAATCTGCATTATGAACAGAATGTATTGCGCCACAATTTCGGATGTGAAAAGGTAGATGTATGGAAAAATTGCAAGGGGAAATGCTGCTAAACCTATGCACGTGAAGAGCTGTAAATCATTTCCTAACCGCTTGTAAAGAACATAGATTAAGAATTCCGCAAAGAGGAATAAACCTATCCAGTTGAAAAAGAATGACGCCATTATTCTAGCAGAACTGTAGATGGAATAGGGAAAATAAAAGAAAAGCGCAGAGTCAAGGTTTGCATTAGATGTGCCAAACGCACCCAAGAGCAATATAGCTATTGAAACAGGCAAAAGCTTCAAAGGTTTGGCTGTTTGGGCGAAAACAGGTGAGAGGAAAAGCCATTTTCCTAAGCGGTGGCTGAAGGCTTCGCCTATTTCAAGAGTTGCTGGAACGTTTCCTTCCTTCAAAATTCTATACAATGTTTGTCCACGGTCATTAAGTCTATACTTGCGTTGCTTGTCTTGTGTTATAAAGTTTGAAAGCATGTCTAAGTGGTAGTAGACTGTTCCTACGCCTAAGCCTAAGGCTTCTTTTAATTCTTTGAATCCAATTTTCTCTTGGGTACCTAAAATTTCAATTATTTTTCGACGCGCTGGGTCTCTAAGTAAAGTGTAATATCGCGATAGGTCTTCCATTATATACGTCCTCACAATTCTTGAAACCTTGTTTTAGACTTGATATTTATACATTTTTTATGATTGATAAGCATTAGGCACCTTCTTTAGAAGATGCTCTTCTGTAAGAATATTACTTCATTGGGAATACATGCTTTATTTTCAGAAACGGTTGTTGAATTGTGAGAGAGGAGAAGCTCTAGAGCTCGGTTATAGGGGATAGGCTTGTCCATAAAGCTGGATAGATTAAAAAATTCTAAAGCTGTTTACTTACTGTTTTGTATACCACTCGTTCTAGCTTATGTTTCTTGGCAGTTTTTCCCTGCGTTCGCTAATTTGCTTATAACTCAAATTTTTAGATATGGTATACCAACGCAACCGGCAAATTGGCTTTGGTACACAGTTGTTCGCTTTTTCTATAGTTGGTATACTTTTTTAGCTGTTGGCATTGCTGGATTTTGGGCTGTTGCTGCAACGCTTGCCAAGATTCAACATGATAAAACTAAGCAAATGCACTATCCTATGGTTTCTCTAGTTGTTCCAGCCTATAACGAAGAGAAGAATATTTCCCGTTGCATACAGAGTCTTTTCAAATGTACAGAGAAATACAATGGGTTGTGCGAGATTATTGTTGTTGATGACGGAAGCAACGATTACACTTACGAAGTTGCGTGGGCAACCATAGAACTTAACCGTAGAAGGTATCCGCATGTACGTGGGAAGGTTGTTAGGCACTCTGCGAATTTAGGCAAGGTTGAAGCAATTAGGACAGGTGTGAATAAAGCTTTAGGTAGTATTATAGCGATTATTGATGCAGATTCTTGGTGGATGCCCGAAACTCTTGTGCGGCTTGTTAATCATATGCTCTTGAATGGAAAAAAGGCTGTAACTGGTTATGTGCATCCATCAGACGGAGACGCTGAGGTGAATCCATACGTAGTTTTGCAGCAGCTTGAGTATAGTCAAGGCTTAGGTGTAGCTCGATGTGCCCAGTCTTTAGGTAATAATGTTTTGGTTGTTTCTGGAACCATCGGCTTGTACGATGCTGACATTTTGCGAGGAATTTTAGACTCAAAGAATGTTCGTTCTGTTACTGAGGATTTGGAGATTACTTTAGAGATGCATAAGAGAGGTGCAAAAGTTGGTTATGTCGATGTTGCCACAAGCTTAACCATCGCTCCTACCTCTTTCAATATGTTGTGGAATCAACGCCTGAGGTGGTTTACTGGCTGGCTGCATAACACTTTAAGCATCCATAAAGACTTACTTTTCAAGAAGGCTTGGTTAACTTTGCTTCTATGGTATTGTTATATTTTCGAATATGCGGGAGCCTTTATTGATTTGGCTGCGCTATTTGCATTTCCATTTCTCTTTTGGTTTGCACCTGACCAGATATTTTTTGTACTTAACTTGCTTGTTTTTGCATCATATGGCCTATTAATAGGTGTCATAAACCAAGCCATCGCTTTGAAATATGCTTATGATAGGCATAATTATAGGGCATTACTTTTCTATACTCCGTTTTATTCGATTTTAAGATTAATAAACATAATCGCCCGCTTGACTAGTGGTGTTAAGTATTTTCTAGGTGACCATGGGAATTGGCATCGTATCAAAATATGATTCTATTTTGCTTCTTCTGCATATTTTAGATATCTCCAAACTATGAACCCAAAGAAGGATAGAGCGAAGCTAATCATAACGAAAGTGTCTAAAGTAAGCCACGGAAGGTTTCTGTCCACAGGCCAATCTCCTGACCATGTTTGAGTTATGTGAATGACAATTATACCGTACACAAAAATCATGAGACCGTAAATGGTCAATGCCTCTGCAATGGATAAGAGCAGTTTATGAATGTTCACTTTTGCGTCATCCTCCACCCTTGTATGCTAATATTAAGGTTTATGTAAATTTTAATTGTTTGTTGCGAAAACCGTTTTATGCTTGCCTTGGATTATGGGTTCAAGGTGTGCGGATGCAAGTTGAGGCTGTCCTTTTTGATTTGTTTGATACTCTAATTCTAATTGGGGAATACGAGATTTATTATCCGCACTGTTTGAGGAGACTTCATGAATCTCTAGTCGAGAACGGAGTTACTGTTCCTTTTGAGGATTTTAGCCGGGTATATTTTGAAGTCAGGGACAAGTTTTATTCTGAGTCGCGTAAAAGTCTAGAGGAACCTCATTTTAATGTTCGCGTTGCGCAGACGTTGCAGAGGCTCGGCTACAAACTCGATGATTCTGACCCAGTTGTAATGTCAGCCACTCTGGCTTTTGCTGAAGAGTTTATGCGTTATGTGCGATTGGACTCTGAAGCCCATGAAGTGCTGCAACAACTTAGCGAAAAATACAAGCTCGGGTTGGTTTCGAACTTTGCTATTCCAGAGTGTGGTCGGATGCTCTTAGAAAAATTTGGCTTGAGAAAAATTTTCAATGCCGTCGTCATTAGTGGTGAGATTAACCGACGGAAGCCTAGCCCCGAGATTTTCAAAAGAGCACTTGAAGCTTTGAATGTTGAAGCGTCGAAAACGGTTTTTGTTGGTGATACGTTGGATTTGGATGTTATGGGTCCTCAAAGTGTCGGAATGAGAACCGTTTTCATCAAAAGAAGGTCTATGGAAGAAAGCACGGATATCAAACCAGACAGGGTTATTACTCGTTTAGGCGAGTTGCCACATGTCCTAGAAGATTGTTAACAACAAGATAATAATGTATATTAGGGTGTAAAGAAACATTTATATTGGCTGAGACGCCTTCAAATTCATTTTGGCGAATGATAGCTAGCCCCGCAATTACACGGCGGCGGCTCAACCCCAACTACAAAGGCGTTTAAACGCCCTATAGGATGAGGATGGTTGGCCTCCAGTTGCGGGGACAAACATGTGGACCTGACACGCTTACATTTGTTAGGTCTGAATTGGGCTTTGGCGTTTAGTGGTTATTTCCCTCCAAATCCAGTCGGCTTTGCCGGCTGTACCACAATTAGCGTCTGGCTTGTGGTCAGCATGGAGCGTAACTCCGGTTGATCCTGCCGGACCCCACTGCTATGGGGATGGGATTAAGACATGCTAGTCGTGCGTCTCCAAACCACGGTGGAGGCGCGGCACACAGCTCAGTAACACGTGGCTAACCTGCCCTTGGGACGGGGACACCCCCGGGAAACTGGGGCTAATTTCCGATAGGTGAAGAATCCTGGAATGGATCTTCGCTCAAAAGACGCTTAGATCATGCTTCTAGGC
This sequence comes from Candidatus Bathyarchaeota archaeon A05DMB-5, assembly GCA_019685655.1. Classification (NCBI taxonomy): domain Archaea; kingdom Thermoproteati; phylum Candidatus Bathyarchaeota; species Candidatus Bathyarchaeota archaeon A05DMB-5. Next base: position 6,173 of record JABFQP010000006.1, read on the forward strand.
GTTGCCCAAGGATGGGGCCGCGGCCGATCAGGTTGTTGGTGAGGTAACGGCTCACCAAGCCTTTAACCGGTTCGGGCCGTGGGAGCGGTAGCCCGGAGATGGGTACTGAGACAAGAACCCAGGCCCTACGGGGCGCAGCAGTTACGAAAATTTCGCAATACGCGAAAGCGTGACGGAGCTATCCCGAGTGCCGTCCGCTGAGGATGGCTTTTCCCTAGTGTAGATAGCTGGGGGAATAAGGAGAGGGCAAGTCTGGTGTCAGCCGCCGCGGTAATACCAGCTCTCCGAGTGGTGGGGACGTTTATTGGGCCTGAAGCATCCGTAGCTGGCTGAGCAAGTTTTCCGTTAAATCCAGCGATTTAATCGTTGATCTGCGGGGGATACTGTTCGGCTAGGGGGCGGGAGAGGCTGACGGTATTCTCGGGGTAGGGGTGAAATCCTATAATCCCGGGAAGACCACCAGTGGCGAAGGCTGTCGGCTAGAACGCGCCCGACGGTGAGGGATGAAAGCTGGGGGAGCGAACCGGATTAGATACCCGGGTAGTCCCAGCTGTAAACGATGCAGGCTAGGTGTTAGGGCGGCCACGTGCCGCTCTAGTGCCGCAGGGAAGCTGTTAAGCCTGCCGCCTGGGGAGTACGGCCGCAAGGCTGAAACTTAAAGGAATTGGCGGGGGAGCACCACAAGGGGTGAAGCTTGCGGTTTAATTGGAGTCAACGCCGGAAATCTCACCGGGAGCGACAGCAGGGTGAAGGCCAGATTAAAGGTCTTGCCAGACAAGCTGAGAGGAGGTGCATGGCCGTCGCCAGTTCGTGCCGTGAGGTGTCCTGTTAAGTCAGGCAACGATCGAGACCCGCATCTCCTGTTGCAACCAGCCTTGAGCTGGGCACACTGGGGAGACTGCCGCCGATAAGGCGGAGGAAGGAGCGGGCCACGGCAGGTCAGTATGCCCCGAATCCCCCGGGCCACACGCGAGCTGCAATGGCAGGTACAATGGGTTCCAACCCCGAAAGGGGGAGGCAATCCTTAAAGCCTGCCGTAGTTGGGATCGAGGGCTGTAACCCGCCCTCGTGAACATGGAATCCCTAGTAATCGCGTGTCACTATCGCGCGGTGAATACGTCCCTGCTCCTTGCACACACCGCCCGTCGTTCCACCCGAGCGACTCTTGGGTGAGGCGTGGTCCTTCGTGGCTGCGTCGAATCCAAGTTTCGTGAGGGGGGAAAAGTCGTAACAAGGTGGCCGTAGGGGAACCTGCGGCCGGATCACCTCCTATGTAAGTGTTTGCCTTTGCAAGGCTGGCTGGAGGAGAAAGGTGAGGAGTGCCATGGTGGGGGCGTCAAAGCCCATTTGTTAGTTAGTGTGTTTGTGTGCGCGGAAAGTTATAGCCCCCCTTATATATAGGTTGAAACGGTGGTTAGAACTTGCTTTGGGAGAGTTTTTGGACGAATTGTTTGTTTTTTGGGCTCTTAATCCTCATTACGAAAAAATGTTCCTTCATAAATGGTGTTGTTAAATTGGATAATCCTCCAAAGATTTTACTTGTTCCTTCCTCTCTAAATTTTCACATTTCAGAGAGTACTGAAGGAAATAATCCCTTCGATTAAGGTTTTTAGTTAACTGATATCATTAAAACCGATAAATTATGTTAGCTTTTCGTTAATCAAGGTCGTGTGTTGTGGATATTTTTCTTTTAAGAATGATTTAAGGCGATTTTTATCTTGAATTAGTTGTCTAAACTGTTCTGTGGTGATATGGAGTTGTCTCGTGCATTTGTCTCTTACCGTTGATTCATGGACGCTATGCTGTTTGGCTATGTCTTTGAAAGCTTTGTTGAGTTGTTCTCCTTTAAAGACTAAATCAGCGACTTCAAGAACCTGTAGTAGCTTTTGTGGGACTTCCTTAGATGATATTATTTCCTGAATTTTTGGTCTTATCTCGATTCTTTCTTCAAAAAGCGGTTGGAACTCATGTATGTGAACTTCGATGCTTATGTTTTCTCTAGTGTATGTTTTGAATTCTATTATTGTGGTTGGAAAGGGTAGCTTTTTACAGATGTAGTCGAGTTCTGGGGTTTTCTGGTCGATTATTATTACTATGGTTGGCTGAATGTCTATTAATTCGGTTAACGTTTTGTGTAGGTCCTCGATGTTTTGCTGTTTCATTATGGCTGTTTTAAAAAGGTCTTCTCGAATCGCATTATACAAAGTGTTTACGATTTTCCTTCGAGTTCCTGTCTCTTCATAGGCTATGCTGAATTTTGTTATCTGGGGGATTATGTGTTCAGGAAGGGGATGTTTAGCTAATTCGACTTCAAGGATGAACCATCTGTTTTTGTCTATGGTTAAAATTATACCGTCGGTCCTTGCTTCTATTCCAATTTGTGTTTTCATGGTTTGAGGGTCAAAATATAGAGCATTCGTGCCAAAAATTTCTTTTATATGTTCGATTATCATTTGCGTAAGTTCTTCTTCTGATAAGTATTCGTAGGGTAGGTATTTGACGCCGTCCTTCAAGAGCAACATTTGTTTTTCACATTCTCCTTTTTATTCTTCCATTAGGGTTTTAAATTATTCGATTTCTTTAGCTATGGCAGAGTGAAGATAGTTCCAATAATTGATTGGTTTGTTCGGTTTTTTATGAGCCTTCAAACCATTTAGTTATGGTAGCGGTTTTTTCGAGTTTTTCTTCTTTTTCTGTTGCATTTTTTGTCTTTTTGGATGGTTTTCGTGAGGTTTCTAGGATTTTGTGCATGGTTTCGAGTTCTTTTGCTACTGCGTCGTAGATTTCGTCTAGACGTGGTTTCCAGTTTTCGATTCCAAGCATTTCGAGAGCTAACTCGTCTATTTCTCTTTGAATAGGGTCATGCTCCTTAATACGCACAAAAAGAGACTTAACATCAACTTTACTAACATTTTTAAAGACTTTTTGTGCTTTGTTTGCGATTTTATTCAATCTTTCAGATGTTGGGGTATGAATATGATTCCATACTTGTCTCCCATGAAATGTAACCCATGCGCCTTCTGTTTCCGCCATAAGAGAAATGAGCTGCAAAAAAGTAATTGTGCTATTAAGATAAAGAATTAACGGAACAGTCATTTTATGGTCGGCTATGTTCATGTTAAGTAATGCCGACGTAGTTCCCAACATTCTTTTGTTCGAGAAAAAGGCGGTCCAAAAGAAATCTGGCGATGTTAACCTAACTTTTCTAACAAGCAGAATGTTACCAGAAAGGTGGTCATATGCAGATGATATGTCCTTTGTTGCTTTAATCGCATCATTCAATGGAAGAAGACTAGCCATTTTCAGAGTTTCGTGAGGAATTAATTCTGCATCAATTATTGCAATTTCTTCTTCATCTGTTATGTCCAGATGTCGGACTTTACTGTATGTTCTCAATGAAGACACTGTAGAAGACATTGGAATTTTGAACGACGCTTTCGTCCTTCTAACTCTTATAGAAGCCTTTTTGTTGTCCATGCTTTCGATAAAGAAGATAGTGTTTGGACTTCTTGCGCCATATCTGCTTACAAAAAGTTTACGGGCAAATGGTTCAATCCCTTTTGTGGTGAATTGCCCCGGATTGTAGACCTTTACCTCAATTTTCTTTTCGTTTATTAAATCTCCTATTGTCGGATTATCTTTCAATTCATCAAGTAATTCTATGACGAGAGTGTATGCTTTTGGCGTATTAAATCCTACAAGTGGTTTCAAATTGCCGATATGCCGATTAACAAAGTCTTTTACATTAGCTATTTTGAGTAAGCTTATTTCTTCTGAATTTAATTTTTTATCTGAAGAAGTCTTAAATTCCATTACTCTGAGGGCTATTTTATCGATTTTTCCTCGCAAGTCATCCAATTTTTTCTTTACGACTAATAAAATGAGGTTTTCATTCCTTGCGCTTTTTTGCAGCACAATCAAGTAATCACGGTAATGCGCTGATTCGCTAAAAGCGACTTCTACTGCACTTCTTGCGATGTATTTAATAGCATATCCATTCTCAAAAAGGTACTTTCTGACACTCTTAGCCGATTTACCAACGAAGAATTCCTCAGGTATAACCACTGCTAATATTCCGTTTTCAGCAAGAAGTTTTTCCGATGTAGGTAAAAAGTATGCCCAGTATCCTGTTTTTCCTTTAACTTCTGGTACAAGCCTTTCCAAATCTTCCTTTTTGGCTGGTATCCGCTCTCTCCTTGTAAACGGCGGATTCATTATTACTACATCAAAATCTTTCGGTATCCGCTCCTCCCTCATAATCTTTAACCATTTTGTAATTGACTGCTCGGCAATCTTTGGTGGGTCATTATCACCTTCATTTTCTCGCGCTGACTCAACCATAGTTTTTATTCCGTCTTGACTTACAACATGAGGCTTTAAAGGCACTTCAATATTCTGTGCTGTAAGATTCATCGAAGTCATGTGCGAAGCAAAATGCATAACATCAATACCATAAATATCCCCAATAAACTTCTCATGCAACTTTTCTCGACTCATCGGCGGAGCCAACTGTGCTTTCCGCTGGTAAGCCTCAACCAAAAGCGTCCCAGAACCACAAGCAGGGTCCAACACCTTCGCATCCCACTTATCAATCGCAAGAGCCGCCAACAACCTCGCAGCTTCTGGCTTCGTATAAAAAGCGCCCAGATTCTTTCTTGTCTCAGGCGGAATAGTTTCATGATAAAGCCTTCCAAAAAGGTCTTCCTTAATGTGTTGCGGTCGCAACGCCTTCAGCGTGGAAACAACCCTCGCTATAGACCAAACAATTCTCAAATCACCACGCAAAACAGGAAACAAATCAAAACCCAAAATATGCGGATAGACCTCTCGTCCTTTCTTAAGAGTATGTTCGAGAACATCCAGAAAATCCTTCGGCGGATTCATCGGGTCTACATCAGGCAATCTATTATATCCAAGCCTTTCAGATATTATGTGATAAAACAGAAGCTGATTCACCAAAATGTAAGATGTTATATCCGCAATGTATAACCGCGCCTCATTCTCTTTCACGCCAGAAAAGTCCTCTAGCAAACTTTTGTAAATGTCAAACCGTCCAACAACAGCCATCGCACTATCAAGAACGGGTTTCTGTGAAAGACTCTGGCGCAGATACCCTGCAATCTCCCGAATCGAGTCTCTAGCAACATCAACTACCAAATCATAGCTAACCCTAGTCTTCTTAGTTTCCACCCAATCCCTAAAAGAAGTCGTAAAAGCTTCAGCCAAACTCTCTAATGTTAAGTCCTTCCTCTCTGCAAGCCAATCCGTCAAAACTAAAGCACACACAGGTAAACGCGCATAGTTTCTTTCTAACTCACTCGGCAATATTTCACGAATATAACTTGGGAAAAGCAAAGCAACAGCATTCCGCGTTCCTAACTTTCGAGCCTTCTGGTCAGCATCAATAATAGCTTTAGTTAGCTGAATCTCAGAATCAATCTTCACTTCAGAAATAACCCTAGTACCATCTCCTTCAATAATCAAATCAGGAAACTGCTCACCAACACTCGTTTCAGAAAAACAACGCCAACCGTACTTATCAAAGACTTTCTCAATATACTCGTAAAGTGTGCGTTCTGTAATCCTAGCAGACAATATACATCACGTAATAGATTAGAAATCTGAAAAGATAAAAATATTCATTGCGTTCATCAATCAGCAAGTCCCGCAGTGTCATTTCTGTAGGTTTACCCAAACTCATCCAGCATCAACCATGCCCTACCGTTATATCATAAATTAAACATATATTAGAATTTACTCAAACACCAACCCTAACACAAAACCAAAAGCTCCAACGGCTTCAATTCTCCAGTCACTGTGTCCACTTGCAAACCAAGCTCCTCAAGCGTCGTAACCCCCAACACTTCAGCATCAGAACCCTCACCAAAAACCACAACCGAATAAGTCGTATGACCGTTAATCTCCACTTCCACCGCGCCAACATCACGCTCAATAACCAGCCCATCAGCAGTCTTAAACCGCCTCTTATCCCCAGCCTCAACACCAAGCCTCTCCAACCGCTCCCGCCTCAAAATAGTATAAATGGCACCAGCATCCACCAACAAATCCGCCTCAGCTTCAAGCTCAGGCTTATGAACATTACGAACTTTAACCTTCACTTCCACGTAACCCACGATTCCTCACACTACTATAATAAATACACATCACCGTCAAAAATCATTCCACCAAAATTCTACCCTTACCATAAGGAATAAACTCTCTAATCGCTTCAACAGACGCTTCTGCAACCATTTCCCGATACTCCTTCGACAACTTCAAAGCCAAACTCCTCAAAACCCGCCTAAACAACTCTTTACCCGCCATGTCGCCGGGCACAACAACAACATAAACATCACTCTTCGCTTTAACAGCGTCAACTGGACCACCACCAACGCGAACCAACCCTTCATCCTCATTCACAGCAACACCAATGCCAACCCTAAGCGGAACATTACGCATCCAATTTCTCTCACCATGAACAGCAAAACCCCCACGAGGCACACTCTCACCCGAAGACCCACCCTTACTCAACTGCGAAGGCTTAATCCAATAAACATCAACTGTGCCGAAGCCTTCACGCCAACCACGCGAGAAAGCAGCAGCAAACTCTCCAGCCTCCCGCAAAGTCTGCCCACTCGGCTCCTTTCCTTCAGTCTTAACAACAACAAACGGCGCACCAACAACATCCGCATGAAAAACCACATCATCCACACTCGTATACTTCTTAATCAAAACCTCATTACTCACCGCATCTTTACCCGCAACAACCAAAAAACCATCAGAAGAAACAAACCACCTAAACTTCTCAAACCACTCCCTATGCTTAACCCTACGCTTAGCCATACCCTCCAAAACCTCAGCCGGCTTCACACTTTCCAACATTTCAGCCTCCCTAATTTTAGCCTCAGCCTCCACCAGCTTCTTGCGTGTCTCCTCCAAAGCCGCTTTGGCTCCTTCCAACTTCTGCCTAGCACGCTTACTCCTCTCAAAAAACCTCGCAGCATTCCCAAACACGCTACTCCGCAAATCCAAATCAAACCGTAAACCATCCACACAAACCCACAACACCATATTCTTAGCGTCAAAAGACTCAAAAAACAACCAAGGACTAACCCCCGAACGCTTCTCAGCCAAAGCCTGCGCAACAACCTCATCCCACTCTTTTCCACCCTTTTTTGCAGCCAAAAACCAATCCATTAAACCCTGAAGCTCACCACTATGCGCATAGATTAAATCACCAACACGCCTATCCCTCTCAGCCTTACCCTCACCCTCAACAATCATCTCCTCCTGACCAACAATAATCCGCTTAAGCCTCTCAGCCTCACGACGCAAAACATCCACATCAACACCAGCCACAGCCTTCTCCACCGCCGCAACTCTAACATAAAACTCATCCAAAGCCTCATTAAAACTCCCATAAGACTCAAACCTAAAACCTTCATAACGCCTAAGCTTAACAGGCACAACATCCACCAACCCGCCATCCTCATCCAAAACAACAGAAGGCTCAAGTTTACCATCCAAAACCTGAGAAAGCATTCCCCGCAACACATCAAAAATCAAACCAGCTTCAAAGTCACCGAGAACATTACACGGCTTAGTCTTGTCCACTCCCGCTCTAAGCAAAACTTCTTCCGCATAAAGCCCACCAATACCTAAAAGACGAGTGATTGCCCTAACAACCTCAACATCACCAAACTTCCCAAGCGCATCTTTAAATTCGGCTTTACCCACTCCTAACGGGTTTTTTCCACCAGAAGGCGCAAAACGAAAAACCCCACCCCGAACAACATCACGGTCTCGCATACGCTTATAACTCAAAGCATGCAAAATCACGCCGTTCTCATCCACCAAAACAACGTTACCCTCACCAAAAACCTCCAAAACAAGCCGCAACCCACCAGCCTTAGCTTTAAACGAAAAAACCACAACCCTCTCAAACTCATGCTGCTCAACACTTACAAGCCAACTGTTCCGCAAATACTTCCTCAAAGCCATACAAAACGCAGGCGGCATCACAGGCTTCTCCAAAACATAAGAAGTCAAATGCAAACGTTTACCGGCCTCCAAAACCAGCCGAAACGCAGGCTTATCAGGCTTATGCAATTTAAGAAGCAAAGTTTTCTCGTCCAACTGGTAAACATTGTTAACACGAGAATCCAAAATAGCCTCTCTTAACTCGCGAACCACCGCTGCCACATCAAAACTTGTAAACTCCCGCTTCACCAACAACACGGCACCACTCCAGAAATCTAACACCACTAAACTATAAATAGGCAACTTTAAATCATAATCCAAAATATAAAATGCAAAGACGCTGAGAAACAATGAAACCCCTAACAAAAATTTACTGGTCAAGATTCACACTTGGCATCATAGCCGCTTTGATCTGCATAGGCTACGGCTTCGCCACAGGATTCATTTACACAAACCTCGTCCTCAACCACTCCGTGGAAGACGGAGACACAACGCCACAATACTGGTCTTCCTCAAACCAAACACTCACAGAATGGAGCACAAACTACCCACGAACAGGAACAAAGAGTTTAAGAATAAACGTTGCCAACTCAAGCGCCGAATGGATTGGCACAGTCAAAGAAGTCCAAGAAAAATACACGTACCATTTATTGGGGTTCTTCAAAGGAGAAGTTGTTTCAGACGAATTTTTCTTGGCAATCAGATGGTTCTCTGACATGGAAGGACACAACTTACTAGCGCAAGACAAAATTCCAATACCAGTCGGCAATCAGTCACGTTGGACACTAATTGAAAAAGAGTTTCCCGCACCGCAGGGAACAAAAAGCTGCACAATAGTATTCGGCGCAACAAACGCCACCGGAGACCTGTACGGAGACGATTTCGAAATCAAACAGCCAGAAACATTACCACAAAGCCTCGGAATATCTTCAAAACTCTTGACAGGCATAGCCTTGGCAATAGTCGTTTACATATTGTCCTATTACGTTATAAAAATGAAGTTCATGCATGTGGTTGAGAAACCGCGAAAACTTTTCATGACAGGAATAGGAATATACTTTCTAACATGGCTGGTTTCTTGGATTCTATTCTACACGTTAATAAGCACTTTACTTTAGTCTAAGCTTTTCCACCGAGAAACTTCTCCATAGTTACTTGACTCTTTTCAACGCTTAAGGCTTCAGACTTCGCTTTTGGATTGTTTGCAATGTCAATTCTGCTGAGCACGCGCATGCAGTCAGCCCAAGCGGAGAAGAAGCCCCTGTCAAAATCTCCGTGAAGCCCACTTTTCACGTGACCTAGAAACTCTCGCCGATAACTTTGCAGCGCTTGCACGTCGTTGAGGTCTAATTTTGAAAAGAAAGCGTACGAGTCATTGTTGTTTGCTCGTCTTGCAAGCAGCATTCCATACAAGGCTCTGAAGTAGCCGCGGTTCCATTCTGTTTTGTGTATTTTATGTTTGAGCCTTTCCAATTCGCGTTCTGCTTCTGAAAATTGTCTATTAACTAAGAGTTGGAAGTAACGTGTGACTAAGGCTGAGGGAATAGGCATTTTTAGCGCCCGCGAGATTTTGTTTTTTCTTCTTCGGAAACATCTTCTATGCCGTTCTCAGTTATTTTAAATATTTCCTCTCCTTCTGGCAAGTAGGGACTAGAAACTAAGCGGGCAATCCGAACGGGACCATGAGCAGCTCTTCGCAAATAAACACGCGTATGGCTCGTGTGCCCTACTATGTGACCGCCGATTGGGTGGACGGCATCTCCGAAGAACACGTCTGGTTTAGCCATAACTTGGTTTGTGACAACAGCTACTGCGTTGAAGGCTCTTGCTAGTCCAATGAGCTTGTGCATGTGTTTGTTTAGTCTCTGCTGTCTCGAAGCTAACATTTCACGTCCGATGTATTCGCTTCTGAAATGCGCTGTTAAAGAGTCGACAATTATGAGTTTCACGTTGTTTTCTTTTATCACTTGGTCAGCGTTCTCAAGCAGAAACATTTGGTGGTCAGAAGTGTATGCTTCAGCGTAAATGATGTTTTTAACCACTTGTGCTGGGTCTAATCCCAAGTGTCTTGCCATCTGCACAATCCGTTCAGTTCTAAAAGTGTTTTCAGTATCCACATACAAGGCTGAACCGTTGAGTCCGCCTCGTTCTGGAGGCAACTGCACGTTGACGCAGAGTTGGTGGCAGATTTGGCTTTTTCCGCTGCCGTATTCGCCGTAGAACTCGGTTATTGTCTGCGTTTCCAGTCCGCCATCGAGTATTCTGTCTAAGGCTTTGCTTCCCGATGTTAAACGCAGAACATTCTGGCGCATTTTGAGAAGCTCATCGGCGCGGATGAATGAAATGCCTATAGAAGACCGTGCAGCTTCGATTATGGTGAGGGCTTTTTTCTCGCTTATGCCCACTGGTTCCAACTCGCGGGCGGTAGCCATAGCCAAAGACTCAACAGTGTGATAGCCCAACTCCTTCAATTTCTGCGCGGTAGCCGGACCAATGCCTGGCAAATCTTCTAGAAACTCGAATTTTTTCCTCGTTGTGCTTGAACATTCGCATTCTTTCTTTTCTTCCTCAGCCATCAAACAAACTCTCCTTCCTAACAGCCCAAGAGAGAGTTACGGCAAGACATATTTAAAACAAGCGAAGTGCAATAACGCTGAAACCATAGAGAGATAAGTTAAAGTGAACTTTGGAAATTCTTAAATATTTTAGAACATCACGCTTGATTGTTTAAGCTTGGTGAATCTTTAGTGTCTCAAACAGTCATAACGGTTTCGGGTTTAACAAAATATTATGGAGAATTTAAGGCGTTAGATTCGGTTTCTTTCACAGTGGATAAAAGTTGGGTTTACGGTTATCTGGGTCCAAATGGTGCAGGAAAAACAACCACAATAAGAACCATGCTGGGTCTGTTAAAACCCGGCCAAGGCGAAGTTCAAATAGCAAACGTCAACCCATTAGAAGACCCGGTGAATGCTCTCAAAATCGTGGGGTACGCTCCAGAGTTGCCAACCCTTCAAGCTTTTTTCACTGGAGAGCAATTGTTGGATTTAATGGGTAAAATGTATGGTCTATCAACACAAGAAAGAAAGGAAAGAATAAGCAAGCTCCTCGAAACTGTGGGCTTGCAAGATTGGGGAAACGTAAAAATTGGAAAGTACAGCAAAGGCATGGTTCAGAGATTGTCAGTAGCTTTGGCTCTTGTTGGCGACCCGTTGGTTCTCATCATGGATGAGCCAACGATAGGTATGGACCCGGAAGCTACAGCGCACTTCCGAAATTTGTTTGCAAGTCTTTCCAAAGAAGGGAAAACAGTTTTTATTTCTTCTCATCTCTTGGATGAGGTTCAACGCATATGCACCCATATTGGAATGATTAACAGGGGAAGGCTAGTATTCAGTGGCCCCATATCGCAGGTTTTGGAAGCATTCACAGAAAAGTGGATTGTGGAAGTTGAGCTGGAAAAAATTACTGAAGAAGTGGTTTCAGCCATAAGAAGACTTGATTATGTTGAGAATGTGAAGATTAACGGAAATAAGTTAATGATATTGCTGAAGGAAAAGAAGGATTTGCGTGGTGAAATATCCTCAGAAATCTTTAAACACAAAGGAGTTTTGCTGGGCTTAAACCTTCAAAAAGCCACCTTAGAAGACGCATATCTTCAAGCTTTGAAAGGAGGCGAATAAATGAACGCCATGCAAAGGATAGCCGTGATACTTTGGTATGAGTGGAGAAGAGCCTTAGCAAAGAAATGGGTAATAGTGCTATCTATTCTAGCCATAGTTTTTGAAGCGCTACCGTTCATCGCCCTCTCTCAAATTCCATTTTCCTATCTTCCAGAAGAAACTAGAGAAAACATGTGGGTCGTAGGTGTCTTAAACGGTCAAAGCCTTTTCGTCCAACTCATAGCGATACAGATTGCCGGAAGCTCAATGTCAGAAGAATATGAACAAGGAACAGCTGATGTATTGCTTTCAAAACCCATTACGAGGGCAGAGTTTCTTGCCGGGAAATTCTTCGGTGGTTTTCTCTTATTATGTTTAGTGGAAACTATCACAACAATTACTGGCGTGGTTTTATCTTTTGTTTTCTTCGGGATTCAGCGGAACATTCATTTTGTTCCGCTCATATTTGCAGCAATCATTTACGCTTCACTTGTATTCTACTCTTTAACATTCATGTTCAGCGAAGTTCTCAGAAGAAGTAACCTTGCCATGTTTGCTGGTTTCGGCGTATTTTTAGTTTCGGAAATAGTGGGCACCTATCTGCTTTTCTTACCAGGGCAGTTTTACAGGGACCTTAGTCAACTACTCCCCACATGGAGTGCAACAGCTCTTCCTACAAGTTTGGCGATGGATCTTAATTTATTTCCCGGTGGCGGGTTTGTAAGTGGTTTAACATTCACAACTGTTGGAGACGTTAAACTTGCGACTGTCATAATAGCGATTTACACCACCATTTTTGTTGCGTTAACTTATCTCAGATTTGTTAGGTCTGATGTGACGAAAAAAGCTGCCTAGTCCACCTACAATTAATCTTCTGTTTTGCTTACAACTCAAGACAAGGTATAAGTACGTGAATTGTTCATAAAACCGAAAATGCAAGAGGAGAAAAAGCATGGAGAAAACGAAAATTGTGGAAAATGTCGCCTTTAACATTCTAAAACAAGCCGTAATTTACCTGCCAGACGACGTTAAACAAGCATTAAAGAAGGCTTATGCGGAAGAAACAAGCGAAGTCGGCAATACCCAGCTGAAGGCAATTCTGGACAACATTGAACTCGCCGAAAAATACCAAGCGCCTGTTTGCCAAGACACTGGCACAATAATATTCTATATAAAAGCTGGTTCGAAAGCCAAAGACCTTGACAAAATCGAAGAGGCACTAGTAAATGCCGTGCGAAAAGCCACAAAAGAAATTCCGCTGCGCCCAAACGCCGTTGACCCATTCACACAGAAAAACAGCGGAGACAACACAGGAAGGTTCATACCACACGTGAACTGGGAAATCGTACCCGGCGACAGCATAGAATTAACTGTTATGACGAAAGGCGGAGGCTCCGAAAACGTCTGCGTAACAGGAATGCTCGTGCCCGGCGAAGGAATAAAAGGACTGAAAAGGTTCGTCATAGACGCCGTGATAAAGGCTGGAGCGCAACCGTGCCCGCCGACAATTTTGGGCATTGCAATGGGAGGCGGAGCCGACATTTCCATGAAACTGGCTAAGAAGGCGCTTCTCAAGCCCTTAAACGAGCCTAATTCAAACCCGGAAATTGCCAAGCTTGAGAAAGAAATTTTCGAAGCTGCAAACATGACTGGAATCGGACCGATGGGACTTGGCGGAAAAACAACCGTGTTAGGCGTGCACATTGACTATGCTTTTAGGCATCCAGCATCGTTTCCCGCAGCCGTCGCATTTAACTGTTGGGCTGCAAGACGAGCTTCTGCAAGGATTAATGCAGACGGAACCGTGGAATATCTAACTCATAAACTGAAATAGTGAGGTGAAAAAGCATGGCTGTTTACCATCTTAAAACGCCAATCTCGGAAGAAGAGATTCGCAAACTCAAAGTGAACGACGTAATATACATAACTGGCACAATAGTGACCGCCCGTGATCAAGCGCACAGAAGAGCCCTCGAATATCACAGCCAAGGCAAACCTTTACCGCTTAACCTTGAAGGACTAGCCGTTTTCCATTGCGGTCCAGTCGTGAGCAAGGAAGGCGAAAAATGGATTGCCGTTGCCGCTGGACCAACAACAAGCACGAGGATGGACATTTTTGAAGACGAATTCATAAAGAATTTTAAAGTGCGTGTGGTAATAGGCAAGGGTGGAATGGGCAAAAAAACAACAGACGCAATGGCAAAGTATGGCGCTGTTTATGGCGCTTTCACCGGAGGAGCCGCAATACTAGCTGCTAAAGCCATAAAAAACGTCAAAAGCGCCGAATGGCTTGATTTAGGCACGCCAGAAGCCTTATGGGTTTTTGAGGTTGAAAATTTTGGACCTTTGGCTGTGGCTATCGACTCTCATGGAAACAACATTTTCATGGATGTCGCAAAGAAGGTCGAAGAGAACAAGCAGAAGATTTATCAGAAACTTGGAATTTAACGCCTCTCCATTTTTCTTAATTTCTGTTTTTGATTTTTGATAGTTAATTACGATTTTGTTTAGTGTATCAGAAGATTTAATATGTTTTTCAACAATCACGTAAACGGGGCCAGAGTCATGCTCAAGAACTTTAAAGAGAAGATGACCCTTTCCGGAATAATTGTACTAATGATTGGCGTAGCCTTGCTAATAGCCACTTTCATAAGCGCCTATGGATTTCTAACGCAAAGTCTTTCAATTTTGACTTCAAGCGACTTGGTCGGGGTCTTCGGCGAGGCACTAGCTCCTCTAATTGCGACGTGCATAAGAATAATGTATCTTGGAGTGATGGGCTGGATAGGCTCACTGCTCACAATAAGAGGCGTAACATTACTAGTCAACGCGCCAAAAACCGAAGTTGCCGCTCCTCAAAAACCAGCCATAACCACACCGCAACCAAAACCAGCACCTCAGAAAGGAAAAGTTGAACCGCAAAAAGAACAGAAGCCAGAAGCTAAGCCTTCAGAGCCAGAGTTTGTCGTCATACCACCAGAACAAGTAGCCCAACCCCAATCGCAACCGCAACCACAGCCACAAGCTGAACAAAAAGAGCAGCAGAAAAACAATTCTTCTCCCCAACAATCCAATCAATAAACGCCTTTGTAAAACGCCGGAAAAGGAATAACTATGCAAATACCAATTCGAATAATAGGCGTAGCCACAACAATTTTCTGGATTTTTCTAATCATATTTGCAATAACCGCAGTTTACTCCGTTAAAGATGTAAGTTTCGAGTTCGGCGAACCACAGATGAACCTCACCGAGGATGGCGAAATGGTTTTTTCTCTTCCAGTAACAATCACAAACAAGGGCTTTTACAACATTGGATTTTTCAACGTGACAACCAAAGTTTCAGACGAGAACGGACATGTAATTGCTGAAGGTTCTTCATCTACACCACTCATTAAGAGCGGTGAAAAAGTAACTGCAATCCATAACATGACAGTCAATTTTAGCGATTTGATGCAGAACAACCAAAACTACCTTTTCAACGACACTGAACTGAAAATTTTCACCGCATTAGGCATGGGTATTGCACAAGCGATTCCAGTTCAAGCCTCAACAAACATGTCTATTCCGTGGGGCGCACCACTCTATAATTTCATGTTAGGAACACCAGAGCATGTAGCATTTAACTCGACACACGCGCGGGTTACGGTGCCGGTGAGCTTTGAGAACCACGCATTCTTCGATGTCACAGGAACCATGCAAGTTAAAATGTATAATAACGCTGACTTGCTCGTGAGCGAAAGCCAAACCGCTGTTGACGCTTTACAGCATTCTTTCTATGAGGGTTATGTGGAGTTTTACGTGCCAACAACAAGGCTGACCCATACTGGATATTTTGAAGTTTACTTTCTAACTCCCGTTTTCAATTATGGACCCTTGGTGATTCCATATGGTTGAAGCAACTAATAATCTGAAGACAAAACTTAAGAAATTCACGTTCAAAGCCTTAAAGGCAACAGTGAAAGGCGTCATTTTTTACGTTGTATACTTTGTTTTATGGACAATGTTTTTAGCACAAGCAGCCACTTTAGTTCCTGGCTTGCAACAAGTTATTGAAGCCTTCGTCATGGTGTATGTTGTTTTAATAGTTATTGGCGAGCTTACTTCTGGAACAATCTACCGATTCTTTTTTGATGCAGCAAAAGCCTTGTTTGTCATAGGCTACTTGATTTTCTCTTTGAAAGGCGGCGTGATTGATTTTTCCTTCGAAAACATAAACTTGCTTGTCGACCTCAGAGTATTCTTGTCAATCGCTATACTCCTCAGCCTTTTGGGATTGGCAAAGTCCGTGCTTGGCGCTATCAACTTCATGAGCGAAAAAGCAGAAATTGCATACGTCTAGTTTTACTCGTCCCTATCTTGTTTAAGCTCTCGACTCATTAGATAAGCGTCTTCTCCATCAGCGTAGTAACCGTGAATTGTGCGAGTTACTTGAAAACCAAGCTTCTTGTAAAGGCTTATCGCTTGAGTGTTAGTTACTCTCACTTCCAGAAAACACTGTTTTGCATTATACAATCGCATGCCTTCCATGGCTTTGCTGACTAAAGCTTCTCCAATACCCTTGCGTCTGTATTGAGGCAGAACAGCCACTGAAACGATGTGTCCCTTTTTCACTAAGCCCTTGAAACCAAAATTTGACAAGCCTAACTCCATGCGGCACATTATGTAGCCTACAACTTCGCCGTTTTCTTCTGCGACAATGAAAGTTTCTGGGAATCTCTGGTGCAAATCGATGAAGAAGAAGTCTGTGTAGTTTTCTGGCAGACAAACCATGTTAATGTGCACTACGCTTCGAAGGTCGTTCATTGTGAATTTGCGCAGTTTAAAGGTTTGCTGCAAGTTTTCGTCTCCCCGTTTGTCTTATTGCATAAACTAGAGAAGAGTTAATCAATTTTCCGTTTTTAACTGTTCGCTGGGATGGTTTGTTCTTCGGTTATTTTGACTTCGGGTAAAGTGAAGTTTCCATAGGGCATAACCCAAACTCTCGCGTTTTTTCCAGCAATGTTGAAAGCATCGTTTAAAGCGTCATTCACTGCTCTGGCAGTTTTCAACTTGAAAATGCTCGTGGCATAATAGTCTGGCATGGCGGAGACCAAAATTATCTGAACCTTTTGCAAAGCCTTCATGAGATAATAGGCTTTGTGTCCACCCAAAACAAAATTGCGTTTAATCTCCTTCTCAACAGCCTTCAAATCTTTAAATTTAACCATCCAATCATAAAACACTTGGTTTCCATGTCCTTCCGGGCATTCGGCAACCAAAATTATCACACCGCCGCGTTTAACGACTTCCAAAGCGCTGTCAACGCCCTTGTAAGCTTGGAAAAGGTTTAGGTCTGCGGGTTCGCCGCCGGGGCTCACGACAACTATGTCTGCTTTGCGGTCCACGGTTACGCGGTACATTTCATCAACGACTTTGACTCCTTCGTAAAAGGCTTGTTCTAAGTCACCTGCGAAGGCTTTGACGATTTCGCCTTTGCTGTTTGCTACAACGTTTAGAATGAAGTCTACCCTGGCTAATTTTGCAGCTTCAATCATGTCCTCGTGGACTGGATTTCCTTTTAGAACGCCAGTTTTTGCGTCTGGATGTAGAATCATGGCATGATTGTTCTTTATTGTTTCTTCACCTGAAACTCCGGGCAAGACGCTTTTTCTTCCGCCGCCATAACCAGCATAATAATGAAAACCTACGTCACCAGTCAGTATCCTCACGTCTGCTTCGGCGAAAACACGGTTCAAATACACTTTAGTTCCGTATTTCGGCGTTGTGCCAACATAAACTAAATCTTGAGCTTTGCAATTGTGACTTATTGCTTTCACACGGTTAAGAACAGCTTCGCCTAACAATTTGACGGCTTCTTCTTGAGTTACAGCCCTATGGGTTCCACAAGCAAAAATTACGGTTATATTTTCATCTTTAACTCCAACAGTGTTCAACTCATCCAATACTGGCGGAACCATAAGATGGCTCGGTGCAGGTCTGGTTGCGTCGTCAACAACTATCGCCACTTTATGCTCTGGCTTAACAATTTCGCTTAATTTTTTTGAGCCAACAGGTTCTTTTAAGGCTCTTTCAATTTCAGCTTTAGCGTCTGGCACGCCGGGTTTCTCGTGTGGTTCTATTGTGCCAAGAAAGTTTCGCGTGGGGATTCTTACGCAGACTTCTGTTTTTCCATAGGGAAGCCAAACGTCAACCATAAGGACACCACTTTGAATATTGAAACACACAAACAGCAACTATTAAGCCTTTATCACAGCACAAGTTCTTTAAAACATAAACACGCTAATTATATGATTGTGAGGAATCACACATGTCAATCGAAAAATCTCCCGCAAAAAACGAAATCCTCTTCGTATGGTTTAATCGCTACGCCGGAGTAACCCTGAAAACTCCATCCAAAACATTCGTAATAGATCCTGTTGATGTTAAAGCCAAAAATTTCCAGAACGTAGACGCAATATTAATCACGCATGAACATTATGACCACTTGGACCAGTCGCTAATTTCAGAAATTCACAAACTAACACAGTGCATGGTCGTGGCAGACCCAACATCCGCAAGAAAACTGCGAAATACAATTCCTTCAGAAAAACTGCAAGAAGTTCAGCCTGGCTCAGAAATCAAAATTGGCGAAGTCTCCGTAAAAGCGGAAAAATGCAACCATCCACCAGCAACCACACCCACAACCTTCATAATCACAAGCGAGGACGGCGTCAAAGTTTTCCACACAGCAGACAGCCTACCCTTTCCAGAAATGGCAAGTATGAGTGAAAAAGAAAAATTTGATGTAGTCTTCTGCACCGTCGGAATAGCGCCCGGTGCATCTCCCGAAACTGGTGTGGAAATTGTAAGATTGACGAAACCTAAAGTAGCCGTTCCATACCACACAGGCTCACCCGCAGACCAGAAGAAATTTGCTGAATTATTAAAGAAGGAAATGCCCAAAGTCAACTGTTTAATACCGGAGGTTGGCAAAATCTACCAAGTAGGAAAAAGGACGTGACACAGTGCCAGCGACAAAAGACAAAGAAACCGTCAAAATCGAAATCTGCAAAATTCTAAACAAAATAGGCGCTTTACAGTTTGGAGCCTTCAAACTTACGAGCGGAAAAATAAGCCCATACTATATAGACTTGCGCATAGTGCCAAGCTTTCCAGACGCTTTCAAAGAAATCTGCAACTTCTGCGTGGATTTCATTAAAACAGAAGTGAACACAAAAAACTTTGAAAGAATAGCCGGCATCCCCGTAGCAGGCATTCCCTTTGCATCCATAATCTCTTACAGTTTACAGAAACCATTCATTTACGTCCGTAAAGGCGCACGCTTACACGGAAGACAAAGAAGAATCGAAGGAATCCTAGCACCCGGAGACCACATACTGCTAGTTGACGACTTAATCACGACCGGTTTATCTTTAAAGAAAGCAGCAAAAGCAATAACCGCTGAAGGTGGTGTTGTAACTGACGCGGTTGTGCTTCTTGATAGGGAAGAAGGCGGAAAAGGAAAACTGGCAAAAAGCGGAATAAAACTGCACTCGCTTATCAACATTCACGAAATAGCCAACAAACTGTATGAGACCGGCGTCATAGATGAGGAACAACTAAAAACCATTTTGAAACAAATCAAAAAGAGATAAAAAAAGCTAAGAAATGTAGATTTTAATGGTTTACTCGTAGAATATGAGTTGCTGCTCTTCCAGTATATTATGGAGTTTATGCACCGCGTCATAAACATCCTGTTCTTTCTTCGCCCCAGTGCAAACCAACTTTCCACTTGCAAACAACAATATGACAACCTTCGGCCCATCCATCCTGTAAATGAGCCCAGGAAACTGTTCAGGCTCATACATTGTCTTTCCAAGCGTGTACGCTGACTTTTCCAAGTCAATCATTCCGCCTAGGCTTGCAGACGCCACAATGTTCTGTATTTTCAGCTCCGGCTTACTAATGATTATTATGCCGCCTTTCTTCAGTTCCTTAATCACTTTCATGACAGCCCTGCGCGCTTCCTTCTCTGATTTTGCACCGGTGCAAACCATCTTTCCAGAGTTGAAAATCAGCGTAGCCGTCTTCGGCCGCTTAAGCCTAAACACTAACCCTGGAAACTGTTCTGGACGGTATTCCACGCCTGGATAACCTTTCACAACCGCGTTCAAATCAACTTTCTGATTCAAGGTTGCAGAAGCAACCACGTTTTCTATGTTTATTTGAGCTTTAACTTTCGGCATGAACATCACTTCTTATAGTGAATGCTTAAATACCCTTTATAAAGCATTAGGTGGAAAATTCAACCTTGCTCATCAAACTACACATTACAGTTTTTGCTTTAATTGGGCACTAGCCATTTTAGGATGTTTCTATAATTGCCCTAACTAAACCTCCAACTAAGCCTCCAGCAGCTGCTACAACTACACCGAAAATGTTCAATAGTATCGCCACAATTCTTATGGCAAGATCAAGCGCTTCACTCACAAATCCAACTACGAACTCGCCAAGCGGCACAAGCCCACTTATCAAAAGCATTGTGGCCATTACTCCGCCAGCGATTCCTGCAAGAAAACCTGCAAAAGCTCCTTTACGCATTCCACTCCCAACTATTAATCCTGCAAGAAACCCTCCTGCTAAATGAGCAATTATTGGAAGAAAGCCCCCGCAAAAAACGATAACAAGAAACCCCACAGAAAATCCAAGAAAAAAGCTACTTAATTCGCCGTTATTTTTCGTCTCAGCGTCTTTTATTAATGGTTTCATGTGCGTCCATTTCTGTTCTTTCTGAGTTTTGGAATCAAAAGTTTCACAATTATTATGGCAAATATTAAGATCATTACTACGAGCATTCCAAAATAGCTAGATACAAAAAATACTAGGTGACCAATCCAAGGGACTCTAAAAATAACTTTGCCGATCAGAAGCTTTTCCGAAATCATGCCGTTCCAAGTGTAGTTTCCACTGTAATCAGACCAAATGTCATATTCTCTTTCGCTTAACTGTTCAGGCCATTTATGTATTCCTTTTCCGTCACTTTTCGTCTGGAAATATACAGTGCCGTTCACTTCTGTTTTTGCTACAACTCGCGTTATGACTAGTCCGCTTTCTGGAGAAGGACCCGCTTGTGGCACACGAAACACTACTATGTCGCTGTTGGGATATTCAGAGTTAACATTTTCCGCGTCTACCCCTTGAACCACTATTACGTCTCCTCTGTGCAGCGTATGTTCAAAGGGATGCGTAAAACCATCACATGAAACTTGCACAGTGCACATGTCACCTGAAGAAACAATAAGCAGAGGCTGTTCTGTGTTTAACGCAAATTTTAAGGTGAACCAAAAACCCAAAAGTCCAACAGCCAACAATAAAAGGAATATAACAATTTTTAGAAATCTTTTTTTGCGGGCTCCTTCGAGTTTTGCAAAACCTATTTTGCGTGGTTTTGACTGCATATTCCTAAGTGTACTATTCTGTTAATATAGGCTTTTGAGCTTCAATAACGGTTTTCGCCTTTTTCTTATGCCTCAGAAATTTCATCAGTTCCCAAACGTCCACCACTATCAAAAGAATTATTGCAGCTTGAGCCCACGAGAAGGTTGCAACACCCAATCTTATTCCCTCATGCGAGCCGTCACTTACGTTAGCGTTGATTGTGTATGTTAGGAAATTGGAAATTAGATAAACTTCGTGAACGTTGCTGAAATCGTGGTGAAACTCTACGTCAGGATACATCCCATGAATTGGAACGTTTTGCGCTGGGTTGGCTCCTGGCTGCCAGAAAGTGAAGGCTCCCCATAAACTAAAGGCTATGAAAGTTATGATTAGTATGTTTATGACAAGAAGATAAACCATGCTTAGGCTGATTTTTCCAAACAGTTTCTTTTCTTTCCATGTTTCTGTTTTTTCGCCTTGTTTTTCTTCTTTTTCACTTTCGAAGGGAAACATCAGAAACAACACTATTATAATGATAATTATGATTGTGAACAAATACATGTTTGCCTTCGACTGCATAAGCAGCGCTAAATTGCCAACCCAGGGAATTTTTCCTACAACTTTTCCGACAAGTAAGGATGCGGGCCAAGGAGAAAATTGGTCTTTTTCTCCAGGAACGTTGTCTCCTTTTGTGTAGATTATATAGCCACTAGTGGTGTTTTCTATTTTGACGGCTCTGTGGACAATAAGGTCTTCTGGTTTAGATTTGTTTCTGAAGACGACAATGTCTCCGTCGAGGTAGTTGGCATGTATTTGTTCTGGTGGTATGCCTTGGACTATTATTAGGTCGCCTACTTTTAGTGTTGGCAGCATACTTGTGGAGACTACTGCTAATGCGGGGTGTTCAGTGTTAAGCGCAAATTGTACAGTGTACCAGAATCCGAAAACTATGCCTAAGATTAGGAAAATTGTTATTATAGTTTGGAAATACTCGTTTTTCCACAATTTCTTGAGAGTTGCCGTTGCCAATTTCGCGCCTTCTTTGGATTGGAAGTTCTTGTTGTTTTAGGCTTCTATGCTTTAAAACTTACCGCTTTTAATGAATTGAAAAATAGGGGGAGGAGGGGGTAAGTGCGAAGCGCCGGCGAGTGGAATTTAAACTTTCTTCTTGCTTAGGACTTCTCGGAATGGTTTCTTACATTTGGGGCAGTCGAAAAGTCCGATTTCCAACTGCATTCTCTTTCCTGATTTGTCTGGGCGTCCAGCCATTGTCCACTTCTTTTTTGGCGATGATACGACGGTTCCGCATTTTGGACATTTAGCCATTTAATTTCCTCCAATATTCTCAGTATCCATGGTTTCATATGATGGTAGATAAAAAACTTTCCATTGTTTTCGGATAGAAAAGCTTCGCTTGAGCATTTTGTTTAAACATTTTTATTGCAAAAGCATGGTGATGATTTGGCAAAGACTTTTAAATTAAAGCCTAAAAATGGGTACGTGGCTGGTTGGAATCGCTTATGGAAGAGGATTTGGCGCTGTTTGCTGTTGGTTATGCGGTTAAATTGGGCGCGGATTACGTGGATGTGAGGCTTGAAGACCATTATAATGAGCTTATAACCGTTGCAGATGGCAAGGTTCAACGTGGAGTCATTAATCGGAAACGTGGATTAGGCGTTAGAACGCTGGTTAATGGAGCATGGGGTTTTCAATCAACGACAAATTTAAGTAAAAAAGGAGTTGGACAAGCAGCGGAAATTGCATTCAAAACAGCAAAAGCATCAAGCCGACATGTCCATGTACCAGTAAAGCTTGCACCCGCTAAGGCATACAAGACTTCATACAAGACTAAGGTGAAAGTTGACTTGGAAAATGTGGCGTTTGAGGATAAGCTTAAAGAGATGCTGGTGTGGGAGAAGAAACTGCACACTTCAAAAAGGATTGTTCGAGGGTCAGTTGAGTTTACGGGAATAAAAATTGACAAAGTCTTCGTGAACAGTGAAGGCGCAGACATTCGTTTTTCTAACTCTGTAGCGTGGGTTGGTTTGAAGGCTGATGCTAAGAAAGGCGATGTGACACAGTTTTATGAGAAGATGGTTGGGCATTCGGGTGGTTATGAAATATTTCAAAAGAATGATATGGAAGAAATAAGTGTGGAAACTGGAAGAAAAGCGGAGAGTTTGCTGGAGGCTAAGGCTGTCAAAACAGAGAAGGACGCAGTGGTTGTTCTCGACAGTAATTATGTTGCTTTGCTTACGCATGAGATTGTTGGGCATCCGAGCGAGGCGGACAGAGTTCTTGGGCGTGAGGCTGCTTGGGCTGGGACTACATGGTGGGCGGGCAAGATTGGCGAGAAGATAGGCTCAGACTATTTTACTGCGTATGATGACCCTACGGTTGCGGGAACTCTGGGCTACTTTCTTTATGATGACGAAGGCGTGAAAGCCAAGCGAAAAGTGCTCATCGAAAAGGGTGTTTTGAAAGGGCACATGCATAGCCGCGAGACTGCTGCCGTTTTCGGTGTTGAGCCGAACGCTGGGATGCGGGCGATAACGTTTGAGTATATTCCGTTGATTCGCATGTCCAACACTTTTCTAGGTGAGGGTGACTGGAAGAAGGGCGAGCTTATTGAGGACACTAAGCATGGATACTTGATTTCGTGTATGCGGCACCCGTCAATAGATGATAAACGGTATAACTGGACGATTAGTGCACAGGAGGCTTATGAAATAAAGAACGGCGAGTTAACAACGCATTTGCGGGACATAGCCTTAACGTCAACCGCGCCTAAAGTCTTCAAAAGCATAAACGCCGCTACAAAAGATGCGGAGCTTGTGCCGTTGCCCGGATGTGGCAAAGGCGACCCGATGCAGTCGTTGTATGTGGGGAATGGTGGTCCTTACATTCGTGGGGTTGCCACGGTTTTGGGGGTGCAATGATTATGGCGTCTGCTTTGGATTATTTGAAGGAAGCTGGAGAGGCTGTTTTGAGAATTGCTGAGAAGCGGGAATTAAGCGAAGCGGAGGCTTTTCTTGTTTCGAACAAGGTGTTGACGGTTAGGCTTGTGAATAATGCAGTTTTTGAGTCTAAAGGCGTGCATGATGTTGGTGTTGGCTTACGCGCCCTCAAAGGCAACATGCTGGGCTTCAGTTCTACAGCAGACTTGTCGAAAGGCTCTTTGGAGAAGCTTGTTGATGCGGCTTTGGCTACTGCAAAAGCCAGAAAATTGCCGTTCAAATACTCTTTTCCAAAGCCAAGCAAGGTTCCGAAGGTTTCTGGAGTTTATGATAAGCGATTGGCTGGGCTTCCTTCGGAGAAGGCTGTTGACCTTGCATATGAGATTGTTGAGGCGTCGCTTGGGTATAGCAAGAAGGTTGTGGATAACGCTGGCGTGCTGAACATTGTGAATTACGAGACGCTTACACTGAACAGTAACGGTGTTTCTGCGGAAAATTGTGGAACATTCTTTGAAGCTAGTCTAAGCGCGACGGCTAAAAGTGGAAAAGAAGTTTCTGAAGGTTCAGATGCAACTGCTGGACGAAACCTAAAAGAGCTCAAGCCAAAAAATGTCGGCGAGAAAGCAGCGGAGATGGCTGTTTCTGGATTGAAGGCGAAGAAGTTAAAGGCGGACACTTATACGGTGATTTTGGATTATGAGCCAACCCACTCTATAATCGGCTATCTCTCAATGCTAGTTAGTCCATTGTTTGCGAAGCTTTTCTCTCCACTTTTGTTGGACAAAATAGGCAAGAAAGTGGCTAGTTCTCAAGTGACTTTGGTTGATAACCCTTTAATGCCAAACGGTGTAGGCTCGGCGCCTGTGGATGATGAGGGGACTCCGTCCAGAAAGAATGTTGTAATTGATAATGGTGTTTTGAAAACTTTTGTGTACGACAGTTTTTATGGAGCTATGGAGAAGAAAAGAACAACTGCAAGCGCTGTTCGGGCGTCTTTGGCTGTTGGTGTTAGCAGTTTTCCAGGCAAGAATTATAATTGCGAGAATGTTCCAGTGCCTAGGAATGCGTATTTTGAAGTTGGAAAGTGGAAGCGTGAGGAGATTTTAGAAGAGACAAGGAATGGTTTGCTTGTTAGGCGTTTTCATTATACGCGGTTGACGAATCCGACGCGTGGCGATTTTACGAGTATTTTGCGGATGGGCTTGATGACTGTGAAGAACGGCGAAATAGTAGGTGCTGTTGCGAAGTCAAGACTACTGGATAATTTGTTGAGTATGCTGCAGAGTGTTGATGCGGTTTCGGATAAGCTGGTTGTTGCGGGAGGTTGGGGGGACTACACGCATACGCCAGTAATCCGCACAAAAGCGCACATTACACCAATAGATTAGCCTTTTTCTCTTTTTCTTTCATTGCTCAAGGTTTTTGCTGTACCAGATGTAGGTTTGTGCCTCTTTAAAGCCTAATTTTTTGATAAAGCATATTCCCGCTGGATTATTGCTTTCTACATCAACCATGACGATGCGTGCGCCTTTCTCTTTAAAGCGTTTCTCCAGTTCTCTGTAGAGTCTTCTTCCCACACCAGTTTTCTGGAAGCGCTTTTGCACGCCAGCCCAAACAAAATAGCCGTAAGTCCACGGGCTGAATGGACGTTTCAAAATTGTTCCCAAAGCAAAGCCGACTATTTTGTTTGTTTTGGTATGTTCGGCTACGAGGCAGAGTTCCGGGTCATTGCTGAAAAGCGAAAGCAACTCGTCAGTGTTCCACGTTCTGTAAGTATATTGCAAACTTGACGGAGTGAAAGTTTTCTCGCCCAAATGCCAAACACTCGGAACGTCTTCCAAAGTCATCTGTCGGATTTCGATATTTGATTTAGGCTTTTTTATAGATTTTTTACGTTTGTTCACTTTTTAGAACCCAACGGTTTTTCTTTTTTATTCTAAAACAGTTATGTTTGCTCATTAAATCTTTAGCATGTTGCATCCTTCGATTATGAAGATGTAATCTTGTACTTGACTAGTTGGGTAGGGCATTAGGAAAGTTAGGTCTATGGTTTCTAGGAGTAGCATTTGTGTTTTGTAATCGTCGCTTAGGATTAGCCTTAACCAGACGTTTCCTTGCGTGCTATGTGTTGCGCTTATGAGCGGGCACAGGTAACGGTTTCCATTTATAATGGCGTACAGCTTCACTTGGTCTATGACGGATTCTGAAAATTCTAAGCCCGGCCAGCCTTCTCGCAAACGAAACTTAACAGTATAACTGCTTACGCCTACTTCCTCCTTTGAAACTTGCACCTCGCGGACCACATCCTCACCGGTTGGATTATGAATGTCTATGACGCCGTAATCTATCCATGCCGTGTCATTCCAAACAAACAAGGTTGGACACGGTTCGCTTGGACCGCCTCCAGTGAAGTTGCTGAAGACTGCTGTTAGAGAGTGATCTGTGTTCATCAGAACGTTTATGGTGTTGCTAAAATTGTAGTAGGCTACTCCATCCAGAACCCAACATTTAAGATAGTAGCCGTTGGCTGTGTCGGGAAAAGCAGTGACCGTTGCATACATGCCCTCCACATACGCGTATGTTCCAGGAGGCGGGTTGGTTGTGCCACCATCAGAGGCGCTGATGTTCAATATTCTCAACTGCTGAAAACTCACCGACATGCTATAAAAGCCGAAGCCTCCGTTTGTTGCGTTGACTTTTATATACCACCAGCTGCTTTCTCTTAACTCGTCTCCTTGAACGAGTTCTGCTTGTCCTGCTGGATTTTCAGATATGGAAATGATGTGGCGAGTTGAATTGTAAAGGTAGAGGTCGTAATTTGTATTGTTAGGTAGTGTTGGTGCAATAGTTACGCATACACGTCTATAGTAAGGAACATAGACTCTATAGTAGTCATCGTGGTCGTAGTCGTCATCTATGTAGAGCCAATTATAGGTTCCTTCGTGTATTTCTTCTGCTAGGTCGAAGGAGTTTTTGCCTTTGTCTGGGTTTACTTTGACATCGGTTATTGTTGTGGTTAGGTTCCATGAATACGCGGCGTAGCCATACTCCACGGTAGCCTTTATTGTTAGAGTGTGAGGCTGGTCTCTCGCAGAGTCGGTAAGCAACCAATAGAGGATTACATCTAAGGTGGCGTCTTGAACGTATGATGGATAACCATCTGTACGGTTTGCTGGAACTTTGATGTAAGCGCGTTGTCCATCCACGCGCTCGACAACATCAGTGGAATTGTATTGGGCTTTTGCAAATTGGTCGTAATATCCCCACGCTAATATAACCGCGCCTACAGGAATCGTTATTGGAGCGACGCTAAACTCTATCAATTCCCATCTCTGCGCCAAGTAGCCGCCAAAGCCCAACAGCCAATTGCTTGTGCTGGCAAGCAGCCTCTCCCAACTGCCAGTGTCGTCTGGCTGTGGTGGAGGATCAGTTTTTGTTTTAACGTTGTGTCCTCTGGGGAAGCCAAAAGCGTCTGGTATGCCGCATCGTGAATTAGTATTTGAATCCTGCGCTTCCAAGTATAGATTTTTTATGAAATTGTAATAGCCTTCTGCTTCAAATTTTATTGTTTTTCCGTTGAAGCTTGCTAGGTTGGATCCGCTGAGGCGTCCTGCGCCTTTGCTTAAGGAGCCGTCGTGGTTTTCGATGCCGTAGGTGAATGGGCGGTTAATGTTTTCTGTGTGGTTGTAGTTGAAGTAGACTAGGCCATTGACTGATGTCTCGAGTCCTTGGCGGTCTTGTTCATCTTCCCAAGCTGTATACATTAAAAGAACGGTTTGAAATGTCAAGCGGGTTGCTGTGTTTTTCACACGCACGTTTCTCCATGTTACAACAAAATAGTTTCTGTTACTTATCGGCGGGTAGGGCGGAACGTGGTAGTGATAACCAACAATTATTGAGGCTTGCTCGTCAACCACAAGATCTGTCCACAAAGGCGCTAAAAACGCGTTCGGCGCTTGTGGATTAGACAGCGAGGCAGGCTCGCCACCCTTATGTTCTGAAACGTCAAAGCTTATGAACCCGTTGCTGCTTATCCAAACGCAAGTCCACTCGCCATCCGCTTCGACACTTCTATATTTTGCATGATAAAACTTGAACCTGAAATCGTTGCCTAAAACGCCCCAGAACACTGAAAGGTTAAGCCACACGCCCCAATCGTCGCCCACGCCCGTGTAAACAACCTTCTGGTCATAATCAGACTCGTCTATCCAAAAATATGGAGTATCCCACATTTCAGAATAATCAAGCTTGCGCGTATTAGCCATCACAGTAACATTAAAACGCACACAATCATAGCCGTCAAACTCACTATCTGGATCGTAACTGCGCAACCCAACACCTAAGGCTATGGAAGCATTATCATCCGAGTTCACACCATAAACGTTCTGGTCCCCTAGCTTGATGGATCTATGCGGTCTTTCAAACTCAAAAGCTGTACACACTTGAAGTAATGTTTGAAAAAAGAAAATTGTGATTAACGCTGATACAAGTATTCTACGGCGGATTTTCACGCTTCATCACTTTGCGTTATAACTGTAACAGTGTATATGAAATGGCCCCCATCTGGTGCAGCTAGTTTTATGTACCGCCAGCCTGTTTTGTTTATCTTTAACATGAGTTGTTTTAACGAAGAATTTCCTCTGTTAAGCAGACAAGCCTCAAGCGTTCCGTTTGGACCATAAACGTATGTCTCAATCCCGCCGCCTCCCAAATAATTAAGATTGAGTATGACTGTGGTGCCTTCTTCCAGCCAAACTTTATAATAGTCTACACGATCAAAAGGGTCAATTGGGCATCCTACGTAGGCTCTGCGTGTTTGGTTTACGCTTAATTCCTCTGCGGTTTCGAAGCTGTTGTTATCGTCTGGAAAAACCTTCAGCACGAAAGGCTGAATAACCCTCTTGTAGACTGTGCCATTAAAATATGTAAATTCCACGTTTATCCTCAATAAATGTGACTGGTTATAGAGGCTGCGCAAAAGCCAGACGGTTGGCTTCCGGAAACTAGCATACTGTGGGTTGTTTACGCCCATCAAACTGAAATAAGCTTTCTGCGCTCCAACTAATCCATCAACGCTCTCAACCGTGGAAAGGTTATAAAGGTGAGTGGCTAGGTCTGGTTCTTTGAATAATCCAACCCGCGAAGCCGTATAATCTTCTTGAAAACTCACATTCACATACACTATGTAACCCCCTTGCACAGAAACCATTGAAGAAACTACCATCCTGAAACATGAAGAACCAAACTCAAATTCAGATTCACTACAATATGAATAGATTGTGATGGTTGGGTTCGCCAAGAAATCGTTACTAAAATATAAGGCTGTAATATTCTCGTTTGTGTCATTCTCTGTGACCTTTGTACTAAAGCTTGGTCTCTCAAACTCCCACCTAACCGGTTCCAACGTGACAGTCTCCGCCACTGTCTGCGCTTCGCTTGTTCTCTCCGTCAATTTAAACGCCACAAACAAACCCACGGGCACCACTATTATTGACAGCAGAACCGCAGTTTTCCAAGTTTTAAGGTTTGGGGCCTCCAAATAGTATTCCTCTGCATGATTCGCAAAGTTCAATAAAATTAATAATCGAAAATCGCCTTATAAGACTTGCGATTTTATCTTCTAGCAAAATCTTAAATCTTCGCTTATATGCTAGCGAATATTTTTGGTTGAACCTATTTATGGGGGGCTATAGTTAAAAAAGCCTAAATGAGCGCATCAACCATGCAAAACACTTTTACCTATCGCTTTGCGCTATTCTCTATCAGCATTGAGGCACATCTCCATTGAAACAACCGTCACAAAACGCTTTTGACTTACTTGTCAAGCCCGTTCGAAGGCTTGTTGAGCAGAGAGGATTCTCTAAACCAACAGAGCCACAAGAAAAAACCATACCAAAAATCCTCGAAGGCAAAAACGTTCTGCTCATCTCGCCCACAGCCACAGGCAAAACAGAAGCTGCATTCCTCCCAGTCCTAAGTATGCTTCTCCAAGGACAACAAGGAACACTAGGCATAAAAGTCCTCTACATCACGCCCCTACGCGCATTAAACCGCGACATGCTTGAAAGGCTCGAGTGGTGGTGCAACAACCTCGACATAAAACTCGCTGTTAGGCATGGCGACACAGAAACAAAAGAACGCACAAGACAACGCATGAGCCCGCCGGACATTCTAATCACCACTCCAGAAACACTCCAAGCAATACTAATCGGCTGGATAATGCGCCAACACCTACAAAGCGTAAAATGGGTAATCATCGACGAAGTACACGAAATGGCAGACAGCAAACGCGGAAGCCAACTCGCCTTAGCATTAGAACGCCTACGCACAATGATAGGCAAAGACTTTCAACTGATGGGCTTATCCGCCACGATAGGTAGCCCAGAAAAAGTCGCGCAGTTCCTCGTAGGAAACCACAGACCAGTCGAAATCGTCCGCGTCCCAGTCGCAAGAACAATGCACCTAAAAACCGTTTACCCCAAACCAGAAGAAGACGACGCCAAACTCGCCGACCAACTATACACACATCCAGAAGTCGCCGCACGCCTACGCATAATCCGCGACTACATAAGCAAACACAAATCCGTACTATTATTCACAAACACACGCGCCATATCCGAAGTACTAGCAAGCAGATTCAAAGTCTGGGACATCGACTACCCAGTATCCATACACCACGGCTCACTCGCAAAACCATCACGCATAGCCGCAGAAAGAGGACTAAAAAACGGCGAACTAAAAGGCTTAGTATGCACAAGCAGCCTAGAACTAGGCATAGACGTTGGCAGAATAGACCTCGTCATACAATACATGAGCCCAAGACAAGTAACCCGCCTAATCCAACGCGTCGGCAGAAGCGGACACAGAATAGGCAAAATAGCCCAAGGAATAATCGTCGCAATGGACTCCGATGACACACTAGAAGCCTTAGCCATCGCAAAAAAAGCCCTAAAAGAAGACTTAGAACCAGTTGACATCCCACCTAAACCCTACGATGTCCTAGCACACCAAATCGCGGGTTTGCTACTTAAAAACCGCAGACTAGAATTCAACGAAATCCAAGAAATGTTCAAAAACGCCTACCCATACGAAAACCTAACAATAGAAGACATAGAAAAAATCCTACGCTACATGCACCAACGCTTCCCACGCTTAGCATGGGTATCCTTCGAAGACAAAGTCGTCCTAAAACCACGCAGAACAAAAGCACTCTTCGAATACTACTTTGAAAACCTATCCATGATACCTGAAGAAAAACAGTTCCTCGTAGTAGACGAATCAAGCGACGCAGCAATAGGCGTATTAGACGAAGCATTCATGGCAGAATACGGCAAACCAGGAACAAAATTCATAATCCGCGGAACACCATGGCGAATCCAACACGTCTCAGAAGAAAAAGTCCACGTAAAACCAGTCGACGACCCAACAGGCGCAATACCAAGCTGGATAGGAGAAGAAATCCCAGTCCCATTCGAAATCGCACAAGAAGTAGGCAAAATCCGCAGCTTTGTCGAAGAACAACTGCAGAAAGGCGCATCATCAGACGAAATTGCCACTAAACTAAGCGAAGAATATCCAGCAGACAAAGACACGATACTACGCGCAATAACAGAAACAATAGAACAAGTCTCAGCAAGATTCCCCGTGCCCACACAAAATCGAATAACCATCGAAGACTGGGAAGAATTCGTAATAATCCACGCCAACTTCGGTTCACTTACGAACAGAGCCCTCGCACAGCTACTCGGTCAACTACTCTCCGAAAAAATCGGCTACGGCATCGTAGTCCAACACGACCCCTACCGCATATTCATCCAAACCATGGGCGCCACAAACGCAAACCAAACAATCGAACTACTCAACGAAATCCGCGCCATGCCAGACCAAACAATAAGAGACACACTAACACGCGCAACCGTAAAAACCGGACTCTTCAAACGCAGAATGATTCACGTTGCAAGACGCTTCGGCGCACTCAAAAAATGGGCAGACTTCAGCAGCGTAAGCCTACAACGCCTAATAAAAAGCTTCGAAGACACACCAATTTACGAAGAAGCCCTAAAAGAAGTGTTCACAAAAGACTTAGACTTGGAAAAACTACTCTTTGTTTTAAGGAAAATTCGCGAAGGCGAAGTCCAACTGCAGAAAGTTGAGACAGGCGGAAACGCAACACCAATAGCGCGTGTCGGCATCGAACGTGTAAGCATGAAAACCGACTTGATTCCGCCAGAAAGAATGCGCGCTGTCCTCATCGAATCCACCAAAGCAAGATTACTAAACGAAACATGCAATTATGTTTGCACAAACTGCTGGAACTACATGGAAATGATACGCGCGAAAGACTTGCCAGACAAGCCCAAATGCCCAAGATGCGGCTCAACAGCCATAGGCTTACTAAAAGTAGAAGAAGAAAAGGCTATGCCACTCATCGGAAAGAAAGGCGAAAAACTAGCGAAAAGCGAAGAAAAACTGCACAAACAAGCAACGCAAACAGCACAGTTAATAACCAAATATGGAAAAGCTGCAGCTGTAGCCTTGTGTGCCCGAAAGGTTCAGCCTTCCGATGTTAAAGAAGTTCTTGAAGAAGAACCTAAACTCAACGATAGATTCTACGAGCTCGTTCTGGAAGCAGAACGCAAAGCCCTAAGCAAAAGATTCTGGTAACAGTTTAAGATATACAACAACTTTTAAATGAAGGCTTATCCTATTTTGCCTAAGCACCATCTGCTTGCTGATTAGGGAGATTAAAAGTTTGGAAATAAGCCGAAAAAAACTCCGAGAAGAAGTTCTTGAAAGAATCAAATACGTAAAAACTTGCGTTCTAGCCAGAGAATTATGCCTTCTGGTTCGCACAAACAGAGCTGTGCTGGAACCAAAAGACGTGCGTGACATCTGCTCCTACATATCCAGCCTATGCAAAGAAGAAGGATGCGAAGAACAAAGCGAACTATGCCGCAAAGCCGCTGAAGCGGTTAATTCCAAAGACGAAGCAAAATACCTTGAACTATGCGCGCAAAGCTGCATGAAATGCGGAGAAGCCAGAAGACCACAACCCAAAAAAGCCACATACGTCGCTTAAACCGCACAAAAGCCTTTAAAATCACAAAACATAGGTTACAATTAAGTTTAAACGGGGGCAAATGAACTGTTCATCGCACCATACGTTCCAAGTCCGCCGCAAGTAATACGCCAAATGCTCATTCTCGCCGAACTAAAACCCGGCGAGGTATTCTTCGATTTAGGCGCAGGAGACGGCAGAACAGTCATTATGGCTGCGAAGGATTTTGGCGCAAGGGCTGTCGGTGTTGAGTTGCGAGAAGACCTTGTTAAGAAAGCGCTTAGCTCCATTTACGAGCAAGGACTGCAAGATAGAGTAACAATAGTGAACGGTGACATGTTTAACGTAGACCTAACTTCGGCTGATGTTGTCTTTCTCTATTTAACAACAAGCGCTAATGAGAAGGTTAAGCCGAAGCTCGAAGCTGAACTCAAAAAGGGAGTTCGTGTGGTTTCTCATGATTATGAGATTGTTGGTTGGAAACCTATTAAGGTTTTGAATTTCTGTGAAAACCAAACTTTAGGGTATCCTTCGCACACTATCTATTTGTATAAGAAAGTTTAATGTTGCATTCTTTAGTGATAGGCATGCCGCGTACCACTTTTAAAACTTCTTTTAGAGTCACATGGGCAGACACGGACGCTGCTCAAGTCGTGCACTATTCAAACTATTTCAGATTCTTCGAAAGAGCAGAAGAAGAATTTTACAGGCATTTAGGCTTCAGCTTCACCGACATTAACAAAATGGGAATTTGGCTTCCAAGAGTTGAATCTTTCTGCCAATTTAAAAAACCAGCAAGATTCGGCGACTTAATCGAAGTGGAATTGACAATTGAGGAGCTGAAGGAAAAATCCATAAAATACGAGTTTAAAATCTTCAACAAGGAATCGGCAGTTTTGTTGGCTGATGGATACATAGTTATTGTGGCAGCCGATAAGCACATGGAAAAAGCCGTGCAAATTCCAAAAGAAATCGTTGAAAAACTGAAGCCTTTCTGCAAATAAATTTTTAAGAAAAAGTTTTCTTAGAATTTTTAGCGAAACAGAAATGTTGTTTGTTCCATGGCAGTACATAGCTGATTGGAAATGCAACTCTTGCGGAATCTGCTGCAGAGCCTACAGTGTAGTTCTGAAATTTCCTGAATGGCTGAGAATAGTCAAAAATTACGGTGTTGGCGCAACGGTTTCGGGCTTGGATAAGCTGTTTCTTAAAAGGAAAAGTGACGGCTCTTGTATCTTTCTATATAGCCTATCTGGCATGTATCTATGCGGTCTACAACACATGAAACCTAAAGCATGCAAGCTTTGGCCTTTCAAAATTCTTGGCAAACCACAGTATGGTTATGCAAGCGATGCGGTTTATAGTTATGGTGAAAATCAACTTTTTATATATGCTGATTCAACATGTAGCGGCTTAAGATATGGAAAGCCAACATTAGAGTTTTCTGAGCATACATTAAAAGAGTTTATAGAAATCGCATTGGGAACACGCAATAATCAGTTTAAGACCACTGCAGATTTAAGTTTTGTAAGAACTAGTTTTCATCATAAACAATTCAGGTTATTCTAAAGAAGATTTAATTATTCACATATATTTAGAAACTAAAAATAAAAAAGGCTTTTTCAATGCTACTTTTTGCTTGTTGCTGGTTTTTCTTCTTCTAATTCTTCTTCTAATTCTCTTACTCGTGTTTCAATGAACTCTTTGACTTTTTCTTGGCTGTACTCTTTTTCTTCTTGCTGTTTTTGCAATTGTTCTCTGATGACTGCTATGACCTTTTTTACGTCAAAGGGTTTCACTATGTAAGCGTGTGCGCCTTTGTTTAGGGCTTCTACAGCGTTTTGCAATGATGGGTAACCCGTAACCATTATCTTGCGCATTTTCGGCGTTGTGTCTTTCAGTTTTGTTAGAAGTTCTGTTCCTTCCATGTCTGGTAGTCTTATGTCTATTAGAGCTACATTGTAGAATTTCTCATTTGTTTTCTTAATTGCTGTCTTTCCGTTTTCCGCCGTGTCTACAGTGAATCCTTCGTCTTCTAGAATTGTTGCTAAGACTTTTCTGATTCCTTCATCGTCGTCAACGACAAGGATTCTGGCACGTTTATCCAAGTTTTTTCACCTCCTTCTTCTTTTATTCTTGGTTCTATAGGAAGTGTTAGAGTGAAAGTTGTGCCTTCACCCACCGTACTTTCAACTGAAATTTTTCCGCCATGAGCTTCAACAATTCGTTTGCATATGGGTAAACCTAATCCCATTCCCTTGGCTTTCGTTGTGAAAAAGGGTGTGAAGATTTTCTCAATTGTTTCCTTTGTCATTCCTATTCCAGTGTCCTTGAAAATGAATTCTGCGCTACCATTTGTTCTGCGGCTTGTTATTGTGAGTTTGCCACCATTGGGCATGGCGTCAATCGCATTAGTGATTAAGTTGTTGAACACTCTTGTCATTTTTTCTATGTCAATGTGTATCTTAGGTTCTGGTTCTGTTTGGTCTATTATCTGAATGCTCTCTGGTAGCTTAATTAGACGCAGAGTTTCTGTCACGATAGTTTTGGGGTTTGTTTCAGTTAATTCCAGATGCACTTCTCTCGAGTATTCCAGCAAGTCAGTTATGATTTTATTCGCGTATTGTATGTCTGCTTCGATTAATTCAAGCATTTCTCTTGTTTTTGCATCCATTTTGGAGCCTAGTTTTGTTTTTAAGTAATATGCAGCGCCTTTTATTCCTGTTAAGGGATTACGCAAGTCATGACCAACCATGGCTGCTACTTCTCCGATAGCGGCAAGTCTTTCAGATTTTATTAGTTTCTCTTGTGCTTCTTTCAACTGTCTAGTTCTTTGTTCAACAAGCGCTTCCAGATGTTGAGAGTACTCTTCCAGTTTATTCTGCATTTGCTTTCTTTCTGTAATATCTCTAGCTATGCCCAAAATTTCGATTCTTTGTCCAATTTTTATCGGAATGGTTGAAATTTCAACAAAAACTCTGCTTCCATCTTTTCTTATGAGTTCGAACTCGTCTGGTCCAGTTCTTTGTCCGCGCAAGTTCTTTTGAACAGCGTTAATAGCTTTTGGCACGTATTTTTCTGGAAGAAGCCCAGCTTCCAGCATATTCTTTCCGATTAATTCTTCTTTCTTGTAGCCCGTCAGAATTTCTGCTTGTTTGTTTCCTTCCAAAATCTTTCCATTAAGGTCGTTAATGTAAATTGCATCTGGCGCATATTCTATCAATGCCCTTAGCCTTTCTTCAGACTCCCGCAGTCTTTCCTCCATTTTTTTGCGTTCTGTAATGTCTCTAAAAACTGCTTGAATGCCTGTTACCTTTCCGTTCACAAGTATGGGAGCAACATTAATTTCAATAGTAGCCATGGTTCCGTCTCTTTTAGGAAGTTCTAACTGTAAACCTTCAAGGCTTTTACCTTGCATCAAATCTGTGAACAACTGCGAGGCATTAGAAAGCGTGTCTGAAGAGAAATATTCCAAGAAGGATTTGCCGATGACTTCGCTTTGTGGATAACCCAGAACCTTTCCTACAGAAGGAGAAGCATACGTGATTTTTCCTTCAAAATCAACAAGGGCTATTGCATCAAAACTTCTTTCCGCTATACCCCTGAACTTCTCCTCAGACTCTCGTATTTTCTCTTCCATTAGCTTGCGTTCTGTCACATCCATGATTATTCCAAGAGTCCCTGCGAAGTTTCCATCCTCATCCCAAAATGGTGACGCAGACACTTGAACAAAACGTGGTTCACCATGTTTACAGTATAACTTAATTTCATATCGGCTTGTAGCGCCCTTCTTCCTAGATTTTGTTTCTTTCCTAATCTTTTCGAAACCTTCTTCGTCGACAAGTTTACGTAAATTTGCGCCAATCAGCTCTTCTTGCTTGTAACCCAGCATCTCAGCAAATGCCTTATTCACAAAAGATAAGTTATCATTTGCATCAGCAATAGTTATTCCTTCCATCGCCGTTTCAAACAACATTTCCAGTTTTCGGTTAGTCTCCTTCAGCCTTTTTTCTATCTGTTTTCTTTCAGTTAAGTCTACAATTATTGCTTGGAAACCCACTGTTTTTCCATTAATTGTAAACCTTGAGGGTTTGCTCCAAAGATCGAGAACACTACCATCTTTTCTCACTGCACGAAACTCTAAATGTCCAGGTTCTCTTCGCAAAACAATAATGCGCAAAAATAGGCGCATCACTTTTCCTCGATCAGCGGGATGTATAAAATTTTTGAATGGTTGATTAAACAATTCGGAAACGGAATAACCTAACAAATCAGCCAATGCTTTATTTACATACTTCAATCTTCCCTTCAAATCAGAAACAGCGACGCCTACAAATGCATTTTCGACCAGACTACGAAATGCTTGCTCGGATTCGAGGAGAATTTCACCCAAATCTTCATCTTTTGCACTATCGTACTGCGTAGCCATGAGGTTAGCTTCCATAGTAAATACTGTTCTTTCATTTAGGTTTCTTTGACTGTTACATTTAACTTGTATGAAAGCGAAGTCTGAATTATTAGTAACAATGCATAATTGGAATCTAACTCGGATTTCACATGTTTCTCTTAACAAAAACTTTCATTACAAAACAAGTTAAGTTATAAATCAGAAGTTAGAAGTCTAAATTTCTGCCAGGCGCAATGGGGATTAGTCTATGGCAAC
This sequence comes from Candidatus Bathyarchaeota archaeon A05DMB-5, assembly GCA_019685655.1. Lineage (NCBI taxonomy): Archaea > Thermoproteati > Candidatus Bathyarchaeota > Candidatus Bathyarchaeota archaeon A05DMB-5. The sequence continues at coordinate 43,910 of JABFQP010000006.1, forward strand.
ATCCAAAATCGGGCTTTCCATGCTCTACTGTTTAAGCGAACCTTTCAAGAGAATGACTAAACATCTCACGAATATAGAAACAAACTATGTGGAAATTGTTGACGATGGACTTCACACACTGAATAGACAACGAATTAAAACACTAAAGGATATCGCCGGCTCGCACAGTCTAAAATATTCTGTTCATGCACCATTCGCAGACATAAACATTGCATCACCATCTAAACCATTACTAAGAGCTGTTTGTAAGCGATTGAAAGAATCAATAGCCTATGCACGTGCCTTGGACGCTTACATGTGGATTCTTCATCCTGGACTAAAAACGGGCATCAGCATGTTCTATCCAGACATGGACTGGCACCAAAACATTGAAACAGTACGTTTGCTCTTCAAAGTTGCAAACGATTACGGTGTTAGAATAGCTATTGAAAACGTGCCTGAACCGTATCCATTCTTAATGAAAAGCGTGGAGCAATTTACTAGGTTTTATGAAGAAATCAACGAAGATATAGGCTTAGTTTTAGACGTTGGGCATGCAAACATTAATTGTCAAATAGAACGTTTCATAGAAACCTTCGCAAACAAAATCGTGCATGTTCACGCACATGATAATGATGGAAAAACCGACCAACATTTAGGCATCGGCTATGGAACTGTAAACTGGGAAAACTTTGCAAAAAAATTAAGAATGATTTCTTATGACAAAGTTGTCGTAATCGAATCTATTATGTATGTTAATAAAAGTGTGCAAAAAATGAAAAAGTTACTTGCGTAATCAACTATGTTTCCTTCAAAGGAATCTCTATCTTCATAAAATCTTCCGCTACCAACGTGTTTTTGAAAAATTTCCGCGCCTCCGCGAGAAGTTTACTCGTGTCTTCATACCTTGCGCTAACATGCGTAAGAACCAGCTGTTTTACTTTCGCTTTTTTGGCATTTTTAGCAGCTTGGCTTGGTGTGGAATGCCCATCTTCCTCTGCTCTCTCAGCCAAATCGTCATCCAGAGTAGCATCGTGAATAAGCAAGTCTGCATTAGTAGCAAACTTCACGAAGCCTTTAAACGGTCTTGTATCGCCAGTGTAAACAATTTTTCTTCCTGGTCTAGGCAACCCAGTAACATCTTCCGGCTTTACCACTTTACCATTTGACAATCTAACCTTGTGTCCATGTTGTAGTTTAGACCATAAAGGGCCTTCTGGAACACCTAACGCCTTGGCTTTTTCTGGAAAGAATCTTCCCGGTCGAGGCTTTTCTATAAAGGCATAGGCTAAGCTTGGGATTACATGGTTTGCCCACACCGCTTGAACTACATATTCGTTTTCTTCGCACACAACACCTTCCTTGTATATCTCGTGAACCTCGACTGGAAATGTCAAAACAAACTGGACTGTTTCCCTAATATTCTCTAAGAAACGCTTGATTCCAGACGGTCCGTAAATGTCAAGTTTCTTTTCTCTGTCAAGCAGCGCCATGGTTTGCAGAACCCCGGGCAAGCCAAGAACATGGTCGCCGTGCATGTGTGTTACAAAAATTTTCATTTTTTTGTGAAAACCTGCTTTAGCCTTTATCATTTGCCTTTGCACCCCCTCGCCGCAGTCAAACATTATTTGTTCGCCTTTGCGTTGGATAAGCACAGCAGGTAGGCTTCTTTTTGGTGTCGGAACACTTCCGGCTGTGCCCAGGAAAACAACATGCAAACTCATGTGTCTACACCTTTTCAAACACTGCTATTTCTCTTGTTAGGCTTCTGTGAACATAAACGAAATGGGATTCTAAATGTTTGTAGCCTAAAGTTTCACCTGTTTTTTTGATGTTTAACGTTTTTGGTGCGGCCAAACAAACTCGCTGTCCCTTGCCAAGCATGCCATGAACAGCCGTCAATACTTCCTCAACTATTTGCTTCGTGGAACGCTTAAGAGTTGTTGAAGACCTCCCATAAGGCGGGTCAGCCACAACGCAGTCAACTTTTGTTATAGGTGGATTACGTGCATCCGCAAGGATGACTCCTTCAGGCTTTATTCCAAAATAATCTAAATTTCTGAGGGTTCCTCTCACCATTCGCCTTTGAATATCCAAACCTAAAACGCGGCATCCGATTAATGCAGCTTCAATCAGAGTGCTTCCGGTTCCGCAGAAAGGGTCAAAAACAAGTTCTCCAGTTTTTGGTTTGGCCAAATTTACCATGCACCTAACGAGTTTTGCCAGCATGGCTGATGGGTGGAAGAATGGTTTTTTCTTTGGGCGTCTCTCAACGAATGGTTTTGGTGGAATCTCAGCAAGTGCTATGCCGAAAATGAATTTTTCTTCGGTTAAGAATCCTATGAAGGTTTTATCTGGATTTTTAAGGTTCACTTTTGTTTTCCCTATTTTGTTGAGTATGAGTTCTCCAAGTTTTCTTTCAAGAAACATGCTGTCAATGTTGGACGCGTAGTCTTTTACGTGGTGCACGCGGACGGCAAAGGTTTCTCTGTCTTTTAGAACATCTTTTAAGTTTGCTGTGCGTATATTTTTCAGTATCATATTTGTTTCGGCTTTGCAGGTGAATAGTTCGAGTCCGCAAAGTCTTGTGAAAGCTGCTCTACGTTTTACGGTTTCTACACATTTTGAATCTGTTTCAAGCCTTAGAATTTGGTCAAGTTTCTCCAAAATTTTGAACGCATAATCTTCCGCTTCAAGTATTGCCTTTACCTCGGAAACTGGCAGAGTTTCATGTTCGCCTGAAAGCAGAAAGAAAAGTTTAGCCACTTTGGCGTTCCTTCAATTGCTTGGCTATTAAGGGTGCAAGAGAAACTTTGCTAACATGACTTGGAACGCTGTCCGTGCCTACTATCTCCTCAACTCCAGCCTCAAGAATTCGTTTTTCTGCGTCACCTATCAAAAGTGGATGTGCACACGCAGCAAACACTTTTCCAGCTCCAAGCTCTTTCAGAATTTTTGCTGCTGCAACTATTGTGCCGCCAGTGCTGATTATGTCGTCGAAGATTATCACGGTTTTTCCTTTAACGTTGAATGTTTTCTTTTCAACGCTAATCTGTCCAGTGTAGCGGTCTCTGTGTTTTTCTAAGTAGCCGCATTCTCCATCGAGCACTTTTTTCGCTTCTTCTGCGATGTAGATTGCACCCATGTCTGGAGCCAGCGCAAAAGCTTTTGCAAAACCTTTCTGCTTAAAATATTCTGCCAGTAATGGAATGGTTGAAACGTTTTTTGCTTGAAAAGGAAATCTATTTAATACTTTCTCTTGGTGCACGTTCACTGTTATTAGGCTGTCAACTCCAACAGCGTTAAGCATCTGCGCTATGGCTTCTATGCTTACTGCTTCGCCTTGAAGGAAAATCTTGTCTTGGCGTGCGTAGGCAAGATAAGGCACGACAGCTGTTACTTTTTTTGTACCATGGCGTTTGGCTGCATCGACGATAAATGCTAGCTGCATTAAACGGGTATCTTGTGGTGGACTTGTGGTTTGGATTATTACCACTTCTTCATTCTTTACTGAGCCTTCTAATCTTACGTATGATTCTCCGTCTGGATGAGTTTTAAAAGTCAGCGGAATCGCTTCTACGCCTAAGAGTGCAGCTATTTTTTCGCCTAACTCTCTTGACGCTGGACCTGGTATTATCTTCATTTTGTTCGCCGTGGTTAAGAATGCGGTTCTCTTGGTTTTTTAGATTTTCCCAGATGCCTTGTACTGTTCGATAAGTTCTTTTGCTCTGTCCATGCGGATTTTGCGTTCTTCAACCATTTTTTCTGCTACTAAATCGATTAGTTCGCCTGTTGCGCCTGCTGCTACGGCTATGTTTCTCGCGTGAAGTGACATGTGTCCGCGTTGTATTCCTTCATGTGCTAACGCACGTAATGCGCCAAGATTCTGTGCTAAACCAACAGCTGCTAAAACTTCTGCGAATTCGTTTGCAGTTTTTACGCCTAAGATTTTTATTGCTATTTTCGCGATTGGGTGGGTTCGCACTGCTCCACCGATTAGGCCTACAGCCATCGGCAGTTCAACTGAGCCTACTAGGTCGCCGTTTTCGTTTTTCTCCCATGTTGAAAGCGTTGTGTAGTGTCCGTTTTTTACTGCATAAGCGTGGGCTCCTGCTTCGATTGCGCGGTGGTCGTTGCATGTGGCGATTATGACAGCTATTATGCCGTTCATTATGCCTTTGTTGTGGGTTGCGGCTCGGTATGGGTCTGCTGCTGCGAAAGCGGATGCGTTTACTATGCCGTCTACGACTTCTTCTCCGCCAACTGAGTCTTTGGGCACTATGCACCATGCTCTGGCTAAGCGTTTAACGGCTAAATTGGAGATTATTCGCAGGTAAACACGTCCGCCTGTTATGCGTTCTATTAATGGCGCGACAGCTTCAGCCATCGTGTTAACTGCGTTGGCACCCATGGCGTCGCGGCAGTCAACATGCAATTCTGTGATGAGCATTGGTCCTTGGGTTGTTTGGATCACTTTTGCGTCTAGGTCTTTTGCGCCGCCGCCGACGGAAACGAGCACTGGGTCTTGGTCATTTGCCTTCTTTATGATTTCTTCTTTTGCTTGTAAAATGCGCATTTTGGCTGCGTATGGGTCTTTTATGCCGACTGCTTGTATTTGTCCGATCATTATTGGTGGTGTGCTGCTTGTGTGGAAGCCTCCACCGTCGCGTGCCATTTTTGCTGCGTAGCTGGCTGCTGCGACAACGGATGGTTCTTCAATAGCCATGGGAATCAGATAGTCACGTTTGTTTATGAGAAAGTTTACGCCGATGCCTAATGGTATTGGAATGGCGCCGACAACATTTTCTATCATGCGGTCAGCTAAATCCAAAGACAAAGAACCAGTATTCTGCAACAAAGACGCTTCTTCATCCGTTAAACCAGCAAACTCCCTAACAAATTGCAAACGCTCTTTAGTACTAAGCTTATAGAAACCTGAAATTAGAGACGATTTATTCATATTGAACCTCATGTTTCTATTGTAAGTAAAGATACTTCTGTCTATCATTTATAACTTTGTTGAAAAATAAAAAAGTGAGCCAAAGTTTCCACTTCTGTTTTAATGGCCCATTCTTTACTCTTATAAATGATTCTTAATTAATAAAAAGGAGGAAAATGTGTGGAGCATTAGTTTTTGACTAGTATCATTATTTTTACATCCACAGTATTTGTCTCTGCAGCGTCGCTTACCCATCGAATTACCCATTCAATTCGCCAGTTTGCATTTGCTGGAATGACGACATCTCCTGTACTGTCTACGCCTTGTAGATTTCCTGGCAAGTATATCATGTTACCTTGTAGAGCGTTACTTTCGTCATAGATGGCGATGGTTATATATTCAAGTGCACTACTGTTAGAGATAGTCCATGAATCAAACTTCATCTCAAACGTATGCGATGAAGAACCAACATTTGTAATGCTTACGGGTTCATAGTATGTCTTGTTAACTCCCTGTCCCCCAGTCATGGAGCCGAACTTTACTACTGTCTTAGAGGGATTGAGCCAACCTCCTGCTATTGAGAAGTTGGCGCCTGCCACAAATTGAAGATCTTTGGGTGTGACGTCGACACCAACATGCGACTCAATGTACATTTGACTGTAAAAATCTGCGCTTACTACAGCAATCAGTATCGATACTATTACCAGTGTTACAAATTTCAGACTTTTCTTGTAGTTTATTTTCATTTTGTTGTTTCACCTCCTTTCCTTCTTTTTCTTTCTTTAAGCGTGTCTATCCATATTCTTGCGAGCACGTAGACGCTTACGCCTAAGACTAAGATGCAGGCTATTGCTAAGGCTACGGCTGAAGTTACGAAGGCTGCCTCCCCCCAAGAAGGCTTAAGAACTGCGTAAACGCTTGCGCTTGTTATTGCTGTGCCTGCACCTAGGGCTATGTACCACCATTTTGGCTTGAAGAATATGTATGCGCCTAACCCCACGACGAGCGTGTCGAACGCGACTATTGCTATGAAGGTTGTTTCCCATGTCATGTGTGGAAGCATCACTAATGGATGAACAGCTATGTCGGCGTAGTTGGTTACGAAGAAGGTAGCTAAGACTATTGAGGGCAAGGTGACGGTGAACAGGAAAACTTTAGCGTAGTTCAGCAGTTTCTTTACTATTCCAAGATAAGCGTTGACTGCGACGATGTTCGCCAAAGCCACAACCAAATACAATAGACTGTACCAGAACCGCATGTACTCGCCAAACGACAGCATGAACTCTTTGCTTACGATTAGTTGTCCAAACCCAGCCAAAGCCGCAACTTGATACAAGTACGGTAGATGCCACGGAAAATGACGGTCTAATAGGCATGTTAGCAAGCTTACGGCTAGGAAAAGGTCTATGCCCAGCAGTGCGAAGAACTCTGGTTGTAGTGGGGAAGGCAATTTCGGTACCGCACCCGAAAGTCTGGTTTCTTTTTATTTAAGACATATGAATTCGGAATTCGAATCCGAATTCTATAATAGAAAACGTGAAAATGGAAAATAATCTGTTGTGTAGCAATGTGCAATACACACAGTAAAAGTGCTGATGCGACAGATAAGTGTGTTTGTGGGTTATTTTTTGGGCAGTGCTATGGCGGAGATTCCGAAGCGTTTATGGATTTCTTTTGCGAGGATTTCTGCGTGTCCTACGCGGTAGTTGTCGGTTATGACGAGTTTTGGTTTTGAGCGTCTAACGTATTCGAGTAGTCCGTTGAAGTCTGAGTGGTCGCTCAGGGCGATTATGTATTCTTTTTCGTTGATTTCGCGGCATGGAGAGTTAAATTCCCAACCGCTAACGTAAACTCTGAAGGCGTCATGACCTACTTTGCTTCTTGAGCCCATGTGGTAGAAGGCTATGCATGACACGTTTTTTTCCAGCATTTCTTTGGCTTCCCGTTCTTCAGAAAGCATTAAACGCCCAAGACGCATGCCATGTTTTTCGCAAACTTTTGACACATGAAAGACTTTTTCCGGCACAACAAAAGGCGCTTTTACACCAGCTTTGTGTAGGATTTGCATGACTTCTTGGAGTTTGCCGTGATAGCCAAAAACGTAAACGGTGCCTTGTTCTAATCCATGTTCTATGACGGAGATTAGGAGGTTTTTGATGTCTTTGGCAAATGAGCGTTTGCATGTTGGACCTCCATACGTGGCTTCCATGACAAGCGTGTCTGCGTCTAAAATTGGGGTTCCGTCGATTCTGAAGTCACCTGTGAAAACTGTTTTTGCTCCTTCCTTGTCTTCTACGAGCACTTGTGCTGCGCCTAGGATGTGGTCGGCGCCGAAAAGCGTGATGTATTCGTCATTGTATTGGAAGGTTTTGCCGTATTCGTGTGTTTCCACGTTGCCTTCCATCAGGAAAAGTGGTCCCATCATGACGTCGATTAAGTCTTTTGTTGCTTTTGTCATTAGCACTTTTTCGCATGTTCGGAGGCTTTGTTTTAAGCCGGTCATGTGGTCAGCGTGGGCGTGCGTGACCACTCTTAATGGTCTTGTTTTGTCGAAGGCGTCGCATGCGACATGTTTTCCCAAAAGCACAGCGCCAGTTTCTGTTATTGTGGCTTGCGTGGACAAGGTTACGCACCGGTCATGTGGTTTTTGGCGCGAGCCAATCGATTAATTCTCTTGGGTTTTCGCATTCTATTTTGACTTTTATTGGTCCTAAGGGCGATTCTGCCACTTCTTTAGAAAAAGATACATGCCCTGCGTATGCAACTTGCTTGTTTAAGCAAAAGTTTATGGTTTTTCCACTTAGTCCTTCGAATAATACTGCTCTTGCGGCGTCGCGGATGCGTTCTCTGCGGAGTAAATTGTAAAGTTTAGTGAGGGCTTCTTGTTCTGTTGCTTCTGCGGTTAGTATAGCCCCCTTATATATAGGTTGAACTTTGGTTTGAATGTTGCCGAAAATGTTTTCGATGGCGCGTTTTACTTTTTCTTCGCTTTCTGTTGGGTTGATTTCCGCTTCCACGTAGACTTTTATTTTGTCCATTTGTGTTCGACTTTCCTGAGAACTTCTCTGGCTTTCTGTTTTACTAGCTCATATTTTTCTTCGTTTACTATTAAGTGTTCAGCCATTGCTATGGCTTCGCCTAACCCGACGCTTAATTCACGCGTGTCTCTTTCATGGAAGATTTCCCAACTGGCTGGGTCGTCGCTTCTTTGTCTGTGATAAAGTCTTTTGAACCTTGTTTCCGGCGGCGAATGAACCGCTATGAGCGTGAATTTTGGAAAATGCCTTTTGAATTCTTCAACTTCGTTTAAGCTGCGTATACCATCTACGAGAATTTTGCTTTCTTGTGCGTTTTCTATTTTTGGAATGCACATTTTTGCTATGACACTTTTTCCCTCTTTCTCACGCAATTCAAGCATTATTTTGCCAATGTTTTGGGGGTTCAGTTCTAACCCTCTACGCGTTGTTTCCTCTCGCACCACATCACCCATCACAACAATGCCATAACCCATCTCTTTAGCGGCAGAAACCACTAAGGATTTTCCAGCTCCGGGCATACCAGCTAAACCAACAACCAGTTTATTGCTGCTCACTTTGCATTTCCCTCTGTGGACAGATTTTGTCAGTAACAGATAGTCTTTTACATTAAAAGCATTTATGAGAAAGTTACATGAAGAATAAGCGAAGGAATACTTGATGTCTGAGGCCATAAGAAGTTTTATAGCTTTTGACATGGACAGCGAACAAGTTCTTAAAAGGATAACAGACATCCAATCTCTCCTAACCAAAACTGGAGCAGACCTAAAACTAGTTGAACCTAAAAACATTCACATAACCGTCCGATTTCTCGGAAACATAACCCAACCCATGGTAGACAAGATTTTTGAAGAAATGAAAAAGGTTCAGTTTGTCCCTTTCAACATTAAAATTCGTGGAACTGGCGCTTTTCCTAACTTGCGTTATCCGCGAGTTTTGTGGGCAGGAATAACTGAAGGCGTCGACCAATTGAGAAACATTTTCAACCAGCTAGAACCCCGTTTACGCAGTTTAGGATTTACACCTGACCCGAAAGGCTTTAGCCCTCACCTTACGATTGCCCGTGTCAAGTCTGGAAGAAACAAGGCTGAACTCGCTAAATTCCTAAACGAGAACGCAAATTACGAGTTTGGAATTGTACTGGCTGAATGTTTAAGACTTAAAAAGAGCGATTTGACGCCGAAGGGACCAATTTACTCAACACTTAAAGAGGTTTGTCCATAAAAATAGAGAAAGGGCAATGTTTATGGAGAGAAAGATAGCGGATGTCTGCGCAACTGTTCTAAAACGTGTCACGCCAGACAAGAAAAGGCGCGCAAAAATTGAGGTTTTAGCTAGAAAACTGGAGAAGAAAGTTGCTAACGCATCTAAAGCTTTGGGTGTTGAAGCTATAGTGCGCGTGGAAGGTTCTGTTGCGAAGGACACTTGGCTCAGCAAAGAGCCAGACATAGACATTTTCATGCGTGTTCCAACAACTATACCGCGTAAATCGCTTGGAGAAGTCTGCCTAAAAGTAGCCAGAAAAGCCACCGAAGGCGCAAAACAGATTGAAAGGTTTGCTGAGCATCCGTATTTGGAGGCGATAATTAACGGTGTCAGAGTGAATATTGTGCCTTGTTATAACGTTAAGCGTGGAGAATGGTTAAGCGCCACAGACCGGACGCCTTACCATACAGATTATGTTAAAAAGCATTTGAAAATGCCAATGCATGCTGAAGTGCGTTTGCTGAAAAAGTTTATGTCAGGAGTGGACGTTTATGGCGCTGAAATAAAAGTCGGCGGGTTCAGCGGTTACCTATGCGAACTTCTAATTTTACACTACAGATCCTTTGCAGAGACACTGAAAGCTTTTGCGCAGTATAAGCAAATAAAAGTCATAGACATAGAAGGCTACTACAGAGAAAGAGAAAACGAGCTACCGCTGTTATTCACGGAACCATTGATAATCATCGACCCAGTAGACAAAGGAAGAAACGTAGCTTCAGCAGTACAACCACAGAAACTCTACACTTTCATAGCCGCAGCACGAGCTTTCCTAGAAAAACCCCACTTAGCCTTCTTTTATCCGCCAAAAACAACAGCCTTAACAGCGAAAGAACTGAAACAAACATTAAAGCAGCGTGGCTCCGCCATTGTCCTCGTAACCTTTGGAAACGTTAACGCTGTCCCAGACGTTTTATGGGGACAACTATACAAGTCTCAGCGTTCTCTCCGCAAGCTTATTGAATTAAACGATTTCAAAATTTTAAGAGACGCAACGTGGAGTGACGAAAAAAACCTCAACACGTTCCTCTTCGAACTTGAAAACCACCACACCGCACCAGTCAAGAAACACCTTGGGCCTCCTCTGGAGAGAGAACGTGAATGCAGAGATTTTTTGGAAAAATACACGCATAATTCTGATGTGGTTTCTGGACCATACATTGCGGATGGACGATTGGCTGTGCAGCTAAAAAGAAAATACACCGATGTGCGTGTATTGCTCAAGGAAAAGCTGAAGGATGGAGGAAGAAACGCTGGTGTAGCTGAAAAAATTTCACACGTCTTAAAGAATGATTTCAAAGTTTTGGTAAACGAAGAAATAGCCGAAATATACACCAAAAACAGCAAATTTGCAGAGTTCTTAACTGATTTTCTTTCTGGTAAACCAAAATGGTTAGAAACCACTTAGGCTCAACGCTATTAATGCGACGCCAAAAAGCCAGCAGTATAACGCGAAAAAGTGAAACTTCTTTTTAGCAAGGATTTTCCAGAGCAACTTTATTGTTAAATAGCCAACAATCATTGCAGCAACGACTCCCACGAGGATTTCTGTCCATCCTAAACCCGCAGTTACAAGTGTCCCGTAATCCTTGTATGCCGTGTAGCCGATGGCGCCGATTATTGCTGGTATCGAAAGCAGAAATGAGAATTTGAAGGCTTTTTCACGTTTTATTCCTAACAACAATGCAATAGCGATTGTTGCCCCACTTCTGGAGACGCCTGGAATTATAGCTAAGCCTTCTGCCACACCAACAATTACCGCAGTCAAATAGTCTATGCCATCTTTTTCTTCCTTTCCAATCTTCGACAAGTAAAGCACTAAACCGAAAACAACGAACGCTACAGCAATTGGCAGCAGATTTTGGAACGTTTGCTCCACGGGCTCTTTAAGTAAAACGCCTACAACCACGGCTGGGATTGTTCCCACGATTATTAAAGATAATAGTTTGCCGTGTTCTGTTTTGAAATCAAAGCGAACCAGAGCTGCAAAGATTTTTTTGATGTCCTCTCTGAAGAAGAACAATACTACGAGCAATGTTCCAATATGCAGCATAAACTCGAAAAGAAGCGAATTCTGTGTGCCGAGAAAATGTAGAAAATGTTCGGCTACTTTCAAGTGTCCGGTGCTTGAGATGGGTAGCCATTCTGTTAAGCCTTGTATTGTGCCGAGAATTGCTGTTTCCACCAGACCCAAATGTTATCGCCGCTTTCCTTTCTTGTATTTTCGAGTTATGTTTAAAAGATTAATTCAAGTAACACATTAATTCTTCAATGCTGGTGTAAATGAATGAGTGGGTATCCGCCTGGAAGCCGCGAAGACCGTGAAATGCTGGCTAAAATGCCCATGGAAAAGCTGCTTGACTATTTCTTTCTGGAAATCCGAAACCTGTGGAGAGTTGACGGCTTATACTTTCTTGGCATAGAGAAAAAGTTTGGCACAGAAGCAGCTACAGAAATTGACGCTGGAGTTTGGGAAACAATGGCTGCAATAGAAGCCAAAAGCCTGCAAAAAATGTTCAACATTGGCGAAAATCCGGATGTCCCAACAATTATTGATTTACTGCGAAAATCAAGTTGGGCTTTAGATCAGCCGTTCAAAACTGTCGAGGTAAGCAGTAAAAGAGGCACTTTAAGCGTTGACCGTTGCAGAACACAAGAAACACGCTTAATCAAAGGATTAAGCGAGTTTCCATGCAAAAAAGTCAGATTCGGCTATTTGAAAAACTTCGCAAAGACGCTCAACCCAAACGTGGAAGTAGACTGCATAGTTTGCCCGCCAGACAAGCACCCCAAAAATCTATGGTGCAAATGGGAGTTTCGCTTATAATTTTTAGTAAATTACAGTTTGTTTCCTCTTTCTAGCACGTACTTAAAACCATAGAATAATCGCATAGAAAACACCTTGCTTGCTTTTGTGTGTATTATTATGTTGTTGCCTCGCGCAAAAAGTGTTCTTTTGGGGTTTTAGTCGAAAAATAGATTGAGCATCCTATAGCGTAAACGAAAGGGAAGGGTAGAAATAGAATTCTTGCTATGCTCAGATATTGATACCACGGGTCGCCACTTTCCAAATAAAGCATGTAACGCCATACTCCCATAAAATTGTAACACCATATGAAAAACAAGACAAAAACTATCCAAAATATTATTGAGCTGTGCCAAGCGTACCTTGCCCGGGCAAGTATCATAAATGAAACACTGAAAGCAAAAACCGCAAGCATTAGCGGAGCGTAAAATATTGGTGAAAGTTGGGCTGATGTGCCAGAGGAATACGGTCCACCAACCATAGCAACTACCCAAAACAATAAGAAAATAAAAAGCAAAGCTATTCCACTCAAGACAGTTAGCCAAGCTACTACTGTCACGCCAATCGGTCTTTTCACAACTGCCCCTTCACCTTTATAGTATGGCAGTTCGCACAGATAAAGGTTAAGCGAACCTAAGCATACGTGATAAGGATGCCCTCCTTACCATATCTCATCAATTTGGCCAAAATCTCTCAAGAAACATAGAAAAGAGTTTCCACTAAATTAATAAAAAACGTGGGAAAACTGGGTTACGAATTAAAGCTATTAGCTTAACCTAATATCTTCTTCTTTGGCCTCTTCTTTTCGACCAGCACTCTCGGCAGTAAACGGGCCTATTTGGGTCAGGCTTGAAGGGGACTTCACATTCCTGTCCACAATCAGCACAAACTGCCTTGTGCATCTCTTTCTCTGACATTTTACTATTTCAACTCCTTACGCGTTTATCGTGCAAAAATCGCTTCTTGCACAACGCAATCATCCACTACACTGACGCTTATAAAACTTGTTATCAAACGTTCAAAATCTAAACAAGCCACATCTACACGCAAACATGTTAAGGTTCTTATTTATGAAAGCCGTAAAAAGTAGTTAGAGAGGCGCTGTTGATGGCTAGTCAGCAACCAGAAATAATCTCTCGACTTCGTGAGTTTTCTCCGACAAAAACTGCCGGCTTAATTTCTGACACACATGTTCCAGCAAGAGCCAGAGAACTTCCCAAAAAAGTGTTCGAAGTCTTCGACAAAGTAGACTTCATTGTGCATGCCGGAGACCTTGTGCAGTTGTCTGTCATCGACGAGTTGGAACAGCTTGCGCCAGTCTTGGCTGTTTACGGCAACATGGATGGACCAGAAATCCGCGGAAAACTACCAAAACTCGACTCCGTAAAAGTTTTCGACTGGAAAATAGGAGTAATACACAATCCAGGCGCGCTTTTCGGCTTAGCAAAAATGCGTGAAATCGCTGAACGGAACGCATTTAACGTGCTTGTTTATGGGCACACGCATAGCTCTAACATAAAATGGGAAGGAAACACTCTTTTCATAAACCCAGGAAGCCCAACCAATCCTATTCCGCCTTTCATTAACAAGCCCACTGTAGCTTTGCTTAGAATTACAAAGGAGAAAATAATACCGGAGATAGTTCAGATTTAGACAAGTTTACGCTTCTCAATTAATCGACGGTGCTCTTGCATCATGCACTTGTCCATAATCACGGTTAAGCCTGCTTTTCTTGCTTTTTCAGCCGCCTGCTCGTTAACGATTCCCAACTGCATCCAAACCACATACGGCACGCCATGCAGCTTCTTTAACTGAATTGCTTGCTCCACTAATGGCAAAACCTCCGCAGACGGTCTAAAAATGTCCACAACCTCAACACTTTTCTGCACTTCAGCCGGCATATCCAGCAAGCTCTTATAGCTTTTCTCTCCCAAGACTTCATTGGCAGAGGGGTTTACTGGTATAATGCGAAAGCCATGAGCTTTTAGGTATTCAGCCACTCTGTGGCTGTCTTTTGAAGGGTTTTTGGACAACCCAACAACAGCGACGGTTCTGTATCTTGTTAAAATCTCTTCAATAACATTTTGACTCAACTTTCCGGCTCCTTACAATAAAAGATTGAATTAATGGATTTACCAGCTTTGCGAAGAATTATTGCCACAAGTAATATGGTAAAGAGTAAAGTCAATAGCAGTAATGGATTCTGAAATTCGGGGATTTGCACTGGTCCATACCATGAACCGTATCCATCAATATTGCGGTGAGCTCGAACTGTTGCAGTTGGCGTTCCAGAAATAGCTCCTAAATTGCAGTGGACTATAAAGGTTGTTTCTGGTCGAAAGTTCACCGGAAAAGTTTGGGTATCTCCGTCAACGTTTACTTCTATGTAGTCAAGATAGTGTGGGATAGTTTGGCTCTGTGGAGAATGAGAAACCGTGACGTTCAAAACGGTGTCGCCGTCGTCGTTCCAGGCAATCACGTTTGTTACAGTTGGGATTCCTGCAAATGCTCGTGATGTGGAGTTCGCGATGTATAAGATTAACATGCCTAAAGCTATTATGTAAATGAGTCTTTTTGTTTTGTTCAATTATTCCACTTTCTAATTCTTACCAATCAAGGTTAAGGTATAAGATTTGTGTAGAGAAATATATAGACTAAAATGCCGAAGAGCAATGTCATTAGCCATAGAATCATAGTAACCCTCATTATTTTCTTTCTTTTCATGCAAGACTGGAAGGATGATTGTAAATGCCATGAAGCGACAAGCCAAACCGCAAAACTTTCAGCCAAAACTCCTAAGATTACGTGTGTCATGGTGACAAGAGAGAACAAGTTAAAACTGTAATTTAGTCTTAAAGAAGAAGGCAACATCACAACCGCAAATGAAGCCGTATTAAAAACCAACGCAATCAGCATCGTTATTCCATGCAAATACAACTTTCTCTTACTTTTCAACATAAGGCTTACAGAAAGTATAGCCAAAACAATAATCTGAAAGGCAAGGTTAACTTGAGCCACAAACAAATCCACAAACTTCACCGTAGTTAATAGTAAACATGACTAACGGTATAAGATTTTCACTTTAACTTATCTCTCTCCAGAATGTTGGAGTGTCGGTTCATAGAGTGTTTTAAAAGCAGAAAATGCGAAGCGTTTTAACTGCAGTTTGCGAGTGGAGGTGCGCGTATATGGAGCGTTGTAGAAACCCGTGGAATAAGGAATGTAAGAACCCTAACATTGAAGTTTACATTCTCTTCAAGGGAGAAAAAACACCCATTTGCAAACGTTGCTGGAGTAAGCTTGCGAATAAAGAGTTGGAGTGGTGAAAACTGATGGAAAGATTCAGTATGAACACGGCGAGATCCTTTCTCGGAAAAAACGTAAACCTTCACTTGAAAGACGGTTCAATTATAGTGAATGTTTTGCTTTCAGAGATTCTAAAAGACGAGTTTGGAAGGGTGACTTTCGTTAAATGTGTGCCTTACAAGAAAGAAAGCGAGTTCAAGATACCATTAAAGAGCATAGCATGGGCTGAACTTTTGAATCTCAACTTGATTCTCATCGGCGATAACAATTAGGACACAGCCGTAATAGCCTTCTATTTTTGGATAGTTTTTAAACGATATTGTTAAACAACCTTAAATAATTCTCGGCAGACTCTCTAAACGGCGATAAAAATGCCGTGCACAGTTATAGCTGGAGCCTTCTGGGGAGACGAAGGAAAAGGAAAAATAATCTCTTACTTAGCCTTGAAAGACAAACTTGACGTTTGCGTGAGAACGGGTTCTGTTAACGCCGCCCACACAGTATGGTATAAAGGTAACCGTTACGCGTTGCATATGGTTCCCGCAGCCTTTGTCTATGAAAAATGCCGTTTACTAATCGGTGCGGGTTCAAATGTTGAAGTTAAACAGTTACTCGAAGAAATAGAACAAACAGGCACCAAAAACCGCATAGGCGTAGACGCTCAAGCTTCCATAATCGAAGAAAAACACTCAATGCAAGACAAAGCAAGCGCACATCTCAAACAAGTCGTAGGCACAACCGGCAGAGGCGTAGGCCCAGCAATCGAAGAACGCGTCCGCAGAACAGCAAAACTTGCAAGAGACATTCCAGAACTCAAGCCATACTTAACAGACGTGTCGAAAGAGGCTAACGAAGCAATAGATAAAGGCAAAAATGTCATGCTCGAAGGAACACAAGGCTTGTTGCTTTCGCTTTATCATGGAACATACCCCTACGTGACAGGACGAGACACAAGCGCAGCAGCAATCTGCTCCGAAGCAGGAGTAGGTCCAACAAAAATTGATGAGGTCTTAATAGTATTCAAGTCCTTCATGACACGTGTCGGTGCAGGCCCACTGCCTGGAGAAATAACAAAAGAAGAAGCCATAAAACGTGGATGGTTCGAAACCGCTGCTGGAACAGGCCGTGACAGACGCTCGGCTCCATTCAATTTTGAACTCGCAAAGAAAGCTGTTATGCTTAATAGCGCAACTCAAGCCGCGGTCACAAAACTTGACGTTCTCTTCCCAACATGCAAAGGCGCGAAAACATATGATGACCTTCCAAAGGACGCTAAACAGTTCATAAAGGAAATTGAAAAATCCACAGGCATTCCAGTTGTGTTAATAGGCACCGGACCAGAAGCCTTAGACATAATTGACAGAAGAAAATAATCCTAATAACCTCTTAGGTAAAACAGATTTTCTCGACAAAAAGCATAAAACATCAACAATTATACTAAAGTAAAATTCCAACAATTGGAAGTCAGATTGTTGACAGCAGCTAACTATCGAAAAATTCTAAGGTCGAGCTTTCCATTTGAAGTGTTAAACAAAGACTTGAAACTAATTTTTACCTCTGACTTGTTAGGTTCTTTTGGTGACGGGCTTTACGCTTATCTCCTGCCAGTTTACTTGACTGAAAGCCTCGGAGCCAACGATGTAGAAGTCGGCATAGTCTATGCCATAGTAAGTTTAGTTGCAGCATTAACTTTGCTTGTGGCTGGAACACTTGCAGACAAGTATGACCGTAAAAAAATCATGATAGCCGGCTGGATAGCATGGGTGCCCGCACCCTTAATTTTCTCCCTCGCAAACAATTGGTTGCAAACATTACCTGGCATCGTTTTGTGGGGAGTTTGGCTCGGTGGACCAACAAGCACAGCATACATTGTAACAACTGCTGAAAAGACTAAGTTGACATTGACTTTCACTTTGATTTCTTCAGCGTGGTCTTTCGGTTACATTTTTTCGCCGGCTGTCGGAGGATATTTAGCAGGAACTGTTGGAATGCATGTTGTTTTTTATTTAGCCTTCGTTTTCTACGCTCTTGCAGGACTAGTCCTAGCCTTCATAAGCAGTCAACATGCAATTCGCTTAACTCAAGAACCATCAGAAAAGAATTACTCTTTCTTCAAACTTTTAAAAACAAAGAGGTTGCTCAAACTTTCGATTCTATTTGCTTCTCTAATTTTCGTCACACTCATGTTTAGACCGTTCATTCCCAAATTCCTCGCAGATGTCTATCGTTACGGCAAGTTTGAAATAGGCATCTTAGGCTCCATTTCCTTCTTCAGCTCAACAATTTTAGGCATCCTCTTAGGCAAGCTTGGAGATAAATGGAAAAAATCCGTTGCTCTCTCTATAGCTATGCTTCTAAGCAGCTTATCATTAATTCTTCTTCTACTGTTCAGCGAATTCTATATTCTAATAATCGCCTTTTTCCTAATAGGAGGCTCCTATATTCTGTGGTCTCTGATGAGCGCCATAATTGGGCCTCTTGCTCCAGAACACATGAGGGCACGATGGATTTCCATACCACAAACTGTCAGCATTTTCACCTCTTTCGTAGCGCCCTACGTCGGCGGCGTCCTATACAGCATTTCTCAATCTTACTTGTTTATAATAGCCGTAGTGGTAACGCTCTTTTTTTCATTGTTGGTTTTCTCGAAAGTTTTTGAGACGTAAAAAAAGTGCCACCAGCAAGTTTTGCGGAACTTTTATTTTTCAGCAGTACACTCGGTTATCGTTTAAGAGAGGTGAAACAGTTGAGCATCTCTAGTGAACGCGGTTTCAAGTTTTCTTTAACCTTTGTACTGCTAATGCTTGTTGTGGGATTGATTGCTGGAGGACTGGCCACATACCTAATAGCTTACCAGCAAATTGAGAATCTAAACAATGATATTGCAAATCTCAAAAATCAAGTCTCCAAACTGTGGGGTTTCCAAAACGCAACCTACCAGAATATCACAATTTATCAAAATGCCACAGCTTTAACAGAAATTTATGAACACGTAAAAGACTCAGTTGTTTTAGTGCGTGGAACAACAAGCTCAGGAACCGTTCAAGGCTCAGGATTTGTCTACAATTTCTCTGGCTTGCCAGTTGTAATAACAAATTACCATGTTGTCCACGGAACAATAACCGTGAGCGTAACGTTTTCGAACGGAAACGGCTATGCAGCAGAAGTAAACGGAACAGACCCCTACGCGGATTTAGCTGTTCTATTGGTCAACGCTCCACAAGAAGAATTCAAACCCATCGAAATCGTAAGCTCTTCAACATTAAAAGTTGGCGACCCAGTCATAGCAATAGGAAACCCCTATGGCTTAGTTGGGTCGATGACCACGGGCGTAATAAGCGCTCTTGGAAGAACAATAACAGAGGAATACACAGGCGGCTTCGGCATAGCCAACATAATACAGACAAGTGCGCCTATAAACCCAGGGAACTCGGGCGGTCCACTATTGAATTATAACGGCAAGGTCATCGGAATAACAACTGCAATAGTCGCAGACTCTCAAGGCTTAGGTTTCGCCATCCCCTCAAACACTATCCTCCGAGAAATTTATTCGCTTATAAAAGAGGGCACCTATGACGGGCACTCTTACATGGGCGTGAGAGGAACTGACATGAACTATGAAACAAGCCAAGAAATGGGTATAAACGTAACCTATGGATGGCTAATAGTCGAAGTCATATCAGACGGACCATCAGATGGAAAATTACAAGTCAACGACACAATAATCGCAATGAATATGACCCGCATCAAAAACGGCGACGACCTAGCAAGCTACTTGGAAGAAAACACGCTGCCAGGCGACAATCTAATAATTACAGTCGTAAGAGCCAACGTCACAGAGAATGTTACAATAACCTTAGAAAGAAGACCTAGCCCATTTACGTGAGAATCCATCGATGAATCGACTCCTCTTACAGAATTTTTTAAACAGAAGATTTTTTGAGAAAGGATGCCGTAATATTTGAGAGAGGTGAAGTTAAGGAACATGAGTAGAGAACAGAATTCCCGTAGAAAAGCCAAAGAGAGCGTCCGCCGTGACAAAGCAAGAGGGCATCAAACGAGAAGAACTCGCGGAGGAAAGAAACAGAAGAGAAGATAACGCTGTCTAACAAGTATGCAATTGCTTCTAGGTCGTCTATTTAGATGCTAATAGGATTTTTAGCGATGATGGCACGGGAAATGGTCTATGTTTTTTCTTGCCAGTTTTGCGCGTGGCGCTTTCAATTGAACTGTGCTTTTCAAGAAAGCTTAATTAATCAAGGTTTTTCTATTATTTTTCGGCGCTTTAGCCATTGGTAGCCCTGGTAGTATAGTCCGGTCTAGTATAAGCGGCTGTCGCCCGCTGGACCCGGGTTCAAATCCCGGCCAGGGCGCCATTCTTTTTGACAGTTTCATGTAAGGAAAGCATAAGAGCAAGTTTCGACCAGAATTTTAATGATAAAAAATTGAGCACTTCTTATAGGCAGACAGACAAGCGTTCACCCAACGTTTGGTTACTTGATATTTTAAAGGGTTCCAATCTTGGCGCTGATGTGAAATATGATGAAGATTTTTTGGTTACAAAAGCGTCCAGAAACGGCTTATGTGTTGCCTGTAAAGGCTCCAGATTTCTATGTGGCAAATCTCGTTGTCCAATAATTGTTAAAGCTAACTATTTTTTGAAGAGCATTCCATTAATGCAAAGCGAAGACATTGCGGGAGCTTCGCCTCCAAGCGTTTTTGTTGGAAGAATCGGCTATCCATATGTTTACGCTGGTCCGTTGGTGCCTCCAGTTGAAGAAGACACAAGCATCTATGACTTGCCAGAATTTTGGCTTGGAAAAACCATCGATGAGATTGTCGGTTTTCGTTCAATGCTCATTCGCGGAAAGCACCGTGTGAATGTGCGAAAATTCGAGGAAGCAGGAAAAATAATTGACAAAACTCGTGAATTAGCTTTAGCAGTTAAGCCCGTTGATGTAGAATTAATATTAACCAAGAAGCCCAGAGGCTTTCTATTTCTGGACGACGAAGTGCAGCCGTTCGGGCCGTCAGCGCCAATCCGCGACTTGCTTGTTGGCAACACCAGATGGGATCATCAAATAGAAAAGGCTTATAGTGACACTGACTTGAGGGCTGCAAATGCGGTTTTGGAGCTTTATGACAAAGGTGTTTTGGTCACGAAAATTCAGAGGGCTTTTAGTGTTGGCGCTTTCGGTTTGAAACAGAACAGACGACTTGTGCCCACTCGATGGAGCATAACAGCGGTTGATAGCATACTCTCAAAAGACTTGATGGAAAAGGTGAAAACTTTTCCTGAAATAAGCGAATATCGCGTTTATGAGTCTCGTTATCTGGATAACATTTTTGAAGTTTTGATGATTCCGAATGCGTGGAGTTACGAAGCAATAGAAGCATGGTATCCCGGCACAGTTTGGAACCCTAATGGCAAAAACGTTGTCATGTTCGGCGACTGGGAAGGCTACGAAGGAAGAACAACCTACGCGGAAATAGGCGGATGCTACTACGCTGCGAGACTTGCCGTTTGCGAACTGCTTGTAAAGGAAAGAAGACAAGCAACAGTAATCGTCTTAAGAGAAGCGCATCCAGGCTACATAATGCCAGTTGGCGTGTGGCAAGTGAGAGAAAACGTGAGAAACGCCATGCGTCAAAAACCTTTCACGCTCAACACTCTAAACGACGTCTTAAAGTTCATCGCAGGCAAATTCCAAATTTCCATACAACAATGGATAATGCGAAGCGAACTATTAAAAAACGCGCTCTTCCAAAAGAAAATAACAGATTTCCTAGAAAAAGCGCATTAATCCAACCTAAAGAACAATGTCTGGCGGCACGCATAATAAATATATACCGCAATAAAATAAACTGCTTTTTGTGGCGATTGACCACGAAAAGACCAAAACGCAAGGTCAAGCCGCATCCTACCCATTCTAATAGCCTATACAATGCCATTTTCAGTTTTGTATTTCACTCTTTCAAAAGCATAAATCGAAAAGTCAAGTCGAAACTACCAATTTGGCGCATGAATGAGGAAACAGCAGAACATGTTCACTCAGCAATTAGAGTGTTTAAAACGGTAGTTTTGCCATTAAGTCTTCTTTATCTATTCACAATTTTCTATTGGTTTCAAGAAAGCGTTATTGACTCAATGCTGTGGGGAATATTGATTTTCTTCTATAGCAATTTCCTTCCAGATCTGCCTTCCATATTTAGAAGAAAGAAAAACAGCCGAAAAACTGAAGACCTACCATGGTACAAGAAATATGCCCTTTTCTTTTTTGCGCCATTGCTAATTTGGATCCTGTTTTCTGGAATATACCCAAAATGGAAGACAACCGAAACGTTCCATAATTTCAAATCATTAACGATTTACGGAGCCTTTCTTTGTCTACTGGGTTTTTTTGCTTTTGTACATTTTCCAATCCAGATTGGAAACATAATCGAAATTCTCTCAATGCCGCTTTACGGTATTATAGGATATTTGACTCACCTAAAAGTTGACAAAATCTGGTAAAATCGCCCCATACAAGATTTCTTTTTCGAAAGCACTTTTCGGAAGAAAAAAATTAATTATTCGCGTTATTGTATATGTTAATTATTGTTGTCATGGTCTCTTAGTGAGTGGTCATGTTAGGTGATAGAGCTAATAATTCAAGTATCAATACTAATTTTGTCTTTAATTGTTCTAGCGATAGCAAGCCACTTCACAATAAAATACGTAGAAAACTTGATTATGCTCACAGGCTTAAGCGAAGCATCAGTTGGGTTCGCAATTCTGGCGGTCATGACTTCAACACCAGAAATTGCAGTAGCCCTCTTCTCAGCTATTCAGGGAACCCCGGGAATCAGCGTTGGAGACGTGCTAGGCTCAAACGTTTTTAATATATCTATGATAATCGGCATACTCGCAACACTTGGCTACCTAAAGAAATGCAGAAAAGATCTCATGATAAAATTGACAGACATTCTTATCTTAACATCAATAATTCCCTTCATTCTCATCCTATTTAATATGGCCAGTCGTTTTGTGGGCGCACTCCTTTTGGGAATTTTTGCCTTCAACATTTTCATCATGACAAGAAAAAGGACACCATCCGTTGATGAACCACTTACTGTTCACAATAAACTGGTAACTGTGCTAATGGTAATTATTGGAGTTGCAATCGTCATACTTGCAGCTCGCTTTGCGGTCTCTTCCGCTGTTAATATAGCAATTACTTTCGGGGTTCCCCCCATTACAATAGGCGCCAAAATAGTTGCAATAGGCACATCACTTCCAGAACTATCTCTTGATCTCACAGCAGCCCGACGTGGACGTATTCAACTTGCACTTGGGGATATCATCGGCTCTAATTTAACCAATCTAACTTTAGTATTGGGACTTCTCTTGATCTCTTCACCATTTACCGTGGATATATCAACCTTTGCCGAAATAATTCCTTTTGTGCTTATTACAACAGTTATTTTTTGGCGATATTTAACGAAAGGATATATTTCGCAAACTGTTGGAATAACTTTAATACTGTTATACGTGCTCTTTCAAGCAATTTTTTAAGTGTGATTTTATTTTAAGAGCAAAATTTCTTTAAGCTGAACAGCAAATTAAGGATAAAAAGGTTTGAGGTTAATGGATCCTGTTACGCTTGCATTGATATTAGGCGGCTCAATAATTGTAATAGGTTTTTTAACAAATTACATATTTGAACGCACAGGTTTTCCAGATATGCTTTTCCTCATAGTTTTGGGAATGCTTATTGGACCGTTGGCAGGTGTGATAAATGCTTCTTCAATAATGGGATTGGCACCGTATCTCGCTGCATTGGCTTTAGTTTTCATTTTGTTTGATGGTGGGATGGCTATGAATATCTATCGTGTTTTCTCTGAAAGTCCTAGGGCTGCAATTCTTGCTATAGCAGGTTTTGTAATGAATGTTGTTGTAACAACCGCGTTTATGATGTTCATTGTCATTCCAGATAGACCTCTGTTGTATTCTGTATTATTTGGAACGATGTTTGGAGGCAGCAGCAGTATAGTGGTGATTTCCCTAGCATCCAAAATTAAAATAAGCGAAAAATGTTCGACAATACTAAGTCTAGAATCCGCAATCACAGACATATTATGCATAATTTTCTCGCTCGTAGTGATTGAGATCTTGTTAAGAGGGACATCCTTAGAATTAATAACAATTGGTCAATCTATAGCTAGTAGATTTTCGATAGGAATAGTATTTGGAATAATTTTCGGTCTAGCATGGTTAAGCGTTTTGAAGAGAATTAGGGAGATATCCTACGCTTACATGCTCACCCTTGCCGTGGTACTATTAGCTTATGCACTTTCAGAATTCTTAGGCGGAAGCGGTTCACTTTGTTCCCTCTTGTTTGGCATAATGCTAGGTAATGAAAAAGAAATTTACCGAATACTCAAAATAGGAGGATCATCCGACTTAGCTGTTGACTTCGGATTAAAAAGGTTTGAATCTGAAATTGCATTCCTTCTGAGAACATTCTTCTTTGTCTATATTGGTCTTATAGTTACTATCAGCAATATTACAACAGTCATTCTCGGAGTAATTCTCTCGCTACTGTTATTGTTAACTAGACTAGGAGCCGTGAAACTTGCTACTATACGTTGTTTCGAGTTGATTAAAGAACGACCAATAATGGGCGTAATGCTAACAAGAGGACTGGCAGCAGCTGTGTTAGCAACATTACCCCTTCAATATTCAACACCTGAAGCAATTGCACAATATGGGTATCCAGCTGAAGTTTTCCAAAGCCTGTCACCTCTTTACATTAACTTTGCAGTCATGATAATTTTGACTACTGCAATAATCGCAACCGTAGGTATTCCGATTCTTAAATGGAGAGCAGAAAAATAATCCATTCAACCAACTTTATCCATTCAAGTCAAAATGTTCTTCTGAAGTTCTTTTTCTCGATGCAAAATCGCTTAAACCTCATTAGTAAATCTATTTAGACAGTTTTTTGAAAAACAAGTCAACATTGAAATCTGATAGAAAATTTTTTATAGAAATCACAAAGAATTAGGAGTTTGAGGTCGCAATCGTGTCTGGATCCAAAACAAAGAAGAAAAAGGGGAAAACAAAGAAAAAGAAGTGAGCAAACGACCACACTAGACTAAAAATCCCCATTTTTTAATTTTCTTTATTGAATGGTGCGTTACTATGGAGTTGGCATGGAATGTTTCAGTTGTGAAAATCGAAATTATCACAAGGAGATTATTAATATTTATAAAACATTTAAATTAACTTTGCATTAACAATTATTAATGGTGGAAATTTGTCTCAAAAAACTGGAATATTAATTTTTCCATTTTCGGCTCTCTCTGAAAATCGCAGAGAAGCGTTCTCAGAAGAAATGGAGAAAGCTACTATCTATTGTTTTGCTGAGTTAGAACGCGAAAAAGGCGGAGGTTTAATTCTGAAACAGCCAGCAGAAAAAATAGCTTTCATATCTGAGCTTTGTTATCCTTTCTGGCTTATTCCTTGGAGTAAAGTTAACCTTCTTTTCGACGGGTTAAGCACCACAACTTACACTTTGACTTACAACGCTATTCCAGACGTAAAGACGTTCATCGAAAACATCGAAAGAAGCTCAAAAATCTTAGAAACATACATGGCTTTTCTGGCTGATAACATCAACTATTTCCAAATTCCCGAAGGCGCAAAAGAAATTGCAATAAATGGTCTCATCAGCGACCCGAGTTTCCTCAGCGAATTTGCTTTATACCTTAATGAAGCCACTCAAGTTGAAACATCCTTGTCAGATTTGACCATGTTATCACCCACTTTGGAAGAATCCTCTATTCTTTCTTCACTGCAAGAAATTGAAAATCTCAAATCCACGTTTAAAGAAGAAATTGCCGCTCTTTACGACAGCATGAAACTATTAAACAACACAACACGCAACTTCACTAAAACAATTAGAGCCAAAATAAAAACAATCAAAGACGAATTCAACAGAGAAATCAAGAAACAAGAAGCCATTGTAAAACCTAAAGTAGACCGCATAAACGAAGAATACAACGAGAGAATAGCTAAACTCGCAAAAGACATTGAAAAGCAACTTCTTCCGTTACAGAAAGAGAAGGTCAAATTTGAAAAAACAAAAGAACAAACGCTTAACAGAATTGAACGCTACAAATTAGAAGCAAAAACACGAGCGGCAAGCAAGGATGCTGCCGGCGAACGAAAATGGAAAGAAAAAATCAACGAAGCCAAAAAAGAACTCTCCGACATCGAATCGAAGATAAAGGATGTCGGAAGAAGAATAAAAGAAGTGGAAGATAACAAGTCGACTGAAACTATAAGGCTGAAGTCTGAATGGGAAGCCAAAATAAAAGAAGCCAAAAAAGATTTGTTAGAACTCGAAGCTTCTCGTGACTCTAAAATTCAGTTTAACAAGCAAGAAATAGAAAAACTGGAGAAGATGACCACAACAATAATTGAGCAGATAAATAAGATGGCTAAGATGAGAGAAACAGGGCTTGCTGGATTTGAAAAGCTTGGAATCGAACAAAAACATAAACAAAACACGATAATTTATGTGCCGTTATATTTAGTCTGCTACGCCTCCGAAAAAGGCAAACGCTTCGTAGTTTTTCCTCCATCCACTGTAAACAGCATAAGCTTCTTAACAAAACTCAAAGGAGTTCTAGGCAGAGCCAAAATTAAACAGTTACTTGTCCCACGCTTCAAAACTCTAAGCTCACACTTCTACAAACTTCCAGCCTTAATCGAGCGAAACGCAGTTCTTGAAAGAGAAATAAACGAGAAAGGCAGCAGAACTGACATTTTGAAAGTAGAATCAGCGCGAGAAGAAATTCAGAATACCTTAAAATCGCTAAAAGAGGAAGGTTGGCTTTCAGAAAAAGAATACGAAACTTTTGCAAAAGCCTATTCAAAAATTTCTTCTTAGTGCAGAATTACTTTAGTTTGTTTTTCTTTTTTGCTGTTAACGACAAGGGGCTTTCGTCTTTTTGTATAATCTTACCTCTTTCCAGTAATTCTACAACGTCATCTACAAACTTGAAATATACTGGGTCTCTTAGGTATTTGGAACGAGGTCTTGGAATGTCAACCTTCACTTCTCCAATGACTTTTCCTGGTCGGGGCGACATCACGATGACTCTATCTGCCATAAAGACGGCTTCTTCAACATTGTGGCTCACCATTAAAAACGTGTTTGTCGGTAAAGCAGGATTTCGCCAAATGTCAAGCACTAACTCACGTAGAGTTTTGGCAGTGAGTTCATCCAGCGAAGAGAAAGGCTCATCCATGAGCAATACTTCTGGTTTCAATGCTAATGCTCTCGCAATTCCCACGCGTTGCTTCATTCCGCCTGAAAGGTCATGTGGATACGTATTCTCGAAACCTTCAAGCCCAACCATCTTTAAGTATTCTTCGGCGACATGCTTTCGCTTTTCTTTTTCCATGCCAAGCACTTCTAATGGCACTTCAACGTTTTCTAAAGCGGTTTTCCATGGAAGTAGACCGAAAAGTTGGAAGACCATAGCTATTTTTGGGGTAGGCTGGGTAATAGGTTGTCCACGAAACAATATTTTGCCCGAATCTGCTTTTTCTAAACCTCCGATGATTCGGAGCATGGTGGATTTCCCGCAACCTGAAGGCCCTACTAGACAGACGAACTCATCATTTCCAACAGAAAAACTCACATTATCTAATACCAGAACTTTTGATTTTTCCATCAGGAATGCTTTCGTCACGTTTTCTACCTCAAGCACTGACAAAATTTACACCTCGACATGATACTTTTCAAATTTTCTGAGCAGACGCCGCCAAAGGAATGCTTCCATTGAGAGCACAATTATTGCAACTATGCCAAGGAGAAAGATTAGCATTACAGTATTTCCGTATTCATATCCTGCCTTGTCCAGTAATGAGCCTAGACCTGGGACTGAAAGTGGTGAAATAGTTGGTTCAGTTGACGGCATGTATTCTGCAAATATTATAGTGTTCCAGCCTGTTCCCCATGAGAGTATGCTTCCAGTAACTATCGAGGGCAATATGGATGGGATGACTATGTGAGTTATTCTCTTAAAACCTTTAAACCCGAAAATTTGACCAACTTCTTTTATTTCTGTGGGAATGTTTTTCACTGCGCTTACAATATTGAGGAACATATACCATATCATGTCGAGAACCAACATAAGAATGCACGTAAGCTCGAGAGCAATTCCAGGGACTCCGATAAGTCCATTTAGTCCAAGAAAAATAACAGGAAACAAAGCTAGAATAGGCACTCCCTGTCCAATATCATATAAAGGATAGAAAATAGCCGCGAATCTCTTGTGCTCTGCAGCCAGCACTCCCATACCAATGGCTACTACAAGAGAGATTCCATATGCTATGGTAAGTCTTCCCATAGTCAAGGCGATTAACAATGGCAGCCGACCCAACTCTTCCGCTGGTGGCTCATTGAATCCTCCGCGAATTACTGCAAAGGTTGGTAGCTGACCGGACACAATGTATAAGGCGAAAAAAATCCCCGAAAAAGCCAGGATGACAGCAAGGAGTTTTTCGATGCGGGTGTATTTTCGCAAACGTTGAGAAACGATAAAGAAAGATTTTGGCCAATGAAGCCTTCCGAAGTGCAGCCAACTGGTTGACTTTAGAATTCCAAGTTTTCCAACTCCTGAAAGGTCCATTCTAAATACTGGTTTGAAGGTGCCTGTGCTTGCTCGTTCCATAAGCTTATGCCAAGTCAAAGTATTGAAGTATACGACAATAAAGGTTATGAATATGAGGAGAATTATGGAGAGAGTCATGTCTTGATAAAAGTAGGCAGCCCTCGCAAGAAGATATCCTAATCCGCCAGAAGGCGGTGCAACAACATTCCCTTTGTACTGAATGTATTCTGCTGCAATCATAAAAAACCAACCATCGCACCATGCAAGGTTTGCCCCTGAAATTACTGCTGGGGTGATTGCTGGCAACACTACATGCCTAATATATCGCCATCCTGTTAAACCGAAACTTCGTGCTGATTCGACAACGTTTGTTGGTATGCCTCGTATGGCTCCAAGTACTCCGAAGAAGATAGCCCATGCCATGGATGTGAAGAGCAAGACTATGACAGATATTTCAATGCCGAAGGGGCCTAATGCAAACAAGAAGCCAATCACCATTGGGAAGTATCCGAGTATGGGAATTGACTGCAGAAGGTCTATGAGAGGTGTGAGAATAAACGATGCTATCTTGTTTGTGGCTGCTAATATGCCAAAAGAAACTCCCCAAGCTATTGAAATCAACAGTGTAATTACGATTCTAGAGATTGTGCTGAGAGTGTAAAGAGGAAGATTTTTAATCTCTGAATATCCAATAAAAGCCACGATTAGCCAAGTCATCATGCAGAGGATGATTAGTCCACCGACAAAGCTGATTATGTACTTTCTCAAGTCTCATTCGCCAGACTAACCTAAATCATAATAGCGAGAACGCTTGGGGAGAGATTTAAGAATATCGCATGTTAGGAATGTGTTAGAAATTAATGTTTTAACAGTGTCTTGAGTGTGGTGAAGAACTCGATTAAGTTACGTTAATTTCTTTAAATCGTTTAATAGCATAGTTCACAATTTTCGTGGTTTCCTCAGCGTTTTTCCATTCCTTAAACTTCACCCACTTATGCGGTTCTAGTCGCTTGTAGGTTTCAAAGAATTCCTGAATTTCTCTAAGTTTATGTGGATGCACATCACTGATGTCATTATATCCATCGAATCTTGCATCGTTAACAAGCACAGACAATAACTTTGGGTCTATGCCGTTTTCATCTTCAATTATTAATGCTCCTATGACTCTCACTCTAACTATGCATCCAACTTCAAGTGGCTCGTAACTTAACGCCATTATGTCCAGCGGGTCTCCATCATCAAACCACGTTTGTGGAACAAACCCATACTCCACTGGAAAGACTACAGATGAGGGTATTATGCGGTCTAAAACAAACTGTTCCCATTTAATGTTATATTCGTATTTGTCTCTTGAACCACCGATAACTTCAACCACCATGTTTAGCAGTTTTGGCGGTTTATCGCCTGAAGGAATATCTTTCCAAACGTTCATTTGCTTAAACCTCAAGCAAAGTATCAAATTTATTGATTTATGCTTTTTTAGGAAAAATTATTGTTTTTGCCTTTCTTGTCGCCATATTTTGCATACAATTCCTTTCTTAAAGCTTCCAGCATTTCGATTTTTCTTCCACAAAATTCAGCAGCCGTGACAACTTTCACTTTACGCTTTTCTGCAGCTTCATAAACTGGCTTTATTCTTAACTTGTAATTTAAATCGCGCAGAAAATGATGGTCCAAAACAAGCGTGTTAAGGCTTAATTTGTTTATGGCTTTAACAAGGTTGTTGTTGGAGATTTCAAGGCTTTTGTATGAGTAGCGAAAGCCAAGCATGTAAGTCATTGGGCCATCAATAAACAGAATGTCTGGCTTTTCTTTCAGTATGAATTTAATTTGTTCTGGAAGCGAAGGACCTTCCACATCAGACGTGTAAAGAAATTTGTCGTTGCCGCTTTTTATGCTAACTTCAGTAACGTATCCAAGACGTGGGTTTGTTCCGTGACAGACAGCTTTTGAAAAAGTTATGTGTGTTTTTCCTATTCGAAAATTTTTCCCATCAGCAACCTCAAGTTTTTTGGGCTTCTCTCTTATTGCTTTCAGAAATAAAGCTGCTCTTTCCCTTTGACTTAAGTTTATGTTCTCTGTTGGATGTTTTATGAAAACTATCTTGTTCTTGTAAAGTTCTGGAGCGTCTGGGTCGTGGTGGTCGTAATGGTAATGTGTTACCATTAACACGTCAGCTTCTTTCGCTTGGCGCTTTATCCTTTTCCAAGCTTCATCAAGCTTCTGCCATTCCAGAAAATGCGGTGGCAAACCATAACGGATGGGTCCCAAAGCTGCTCCGGGGTCGATTAGGATTTTTAAGTCGTCTGTCTCGATGAATGTTGCCATTGAACGAACGCCTAGACTGTCGAAGGCTAAGGGAACAATTTTCTGAATCATTGCTTTGTTTCCTCTGCGAAGAATGCCTCCAGTTTTCTTGTTTCACTTTTCCTTAGAATTTCCGCACACTTCTTTGGGTCTAAAGGTTTAAACTCTAACCCTAAAGTTTCAAGTAGTCGCTGAACGTCTTTAGCTATGTTTGGCGCCGCAAGTATTCCACGTATTTCGCGGTTTGCCTTTTCTTTTATTGCATCAATGTATTTTGCAAGCTGTATTGCCGCTTCCTTACCAGCAGTTTTACGTTTAACCTCCACAACCACAAGTCTTCCATTCTTATCTACACCATAAACGTCAACAAAACCCGGCTCAACCTTCTTCTCATAGCTTATGGGTTTGAATCCTTCCTCCAAAAGTGAAGGCTTCATCAAAATTGCTTTATGCATGTCTTCTTCGCTGGCGTAAAGAGAGAATTCGCCTGAGTCAACAAGGCTCATAACTGAGACCATGTTAATCCTGTCGAAGGACACGTTAACTGATTCGCGTGGTTTTTGCCTCACTGCACGAATTTCTAGAATGTCGTTTTTAGTTTGCACGTGGAAGATGCATCCTGGTGGTTGCCAATTGACTGGTTCGTAGCCTACTGAGCGGTGGACAAGAAGCGAACCGTCTTCCTTGATTATGAGAATGCGTTCGCCCGGTTCAAGCTTCGATTTTGCTCTGCCGAAGTAATTTACCCAACAATTGCCGATAACTAGAAGTGTTTTGCGTTGAGAGATTGCTTCTCTGGCTACTGTTTCTGCTTCTGAAGTGTTTGGATTAATTAGAACGTTCAGAGGTTTGTTGTTTGACACGGTTTTCTCCAATACTTTTAGAAGGTTCGTGCCTACATAAGATTTCTTAAGGATTGCCATGAGCGAGTGGGACAAGAAACGCGAGATAATGCATCGTTATGATGTGACAGCGCACATTTATGACATGCGGTATGCTGAAGAGCAAAAGGCTAAGTTTCAAACTGCGTTCAAGAACCTTAAGATGGAAAGACTGGGCTTGGTTTTGGATGTTGGGTGTGGTACGGGGCTTTTGTTTGATTCTGTTGCTGACAGAGCAGAAATCGTTGTTGGCGTGGACCTTTCCAAAAAGACGATGCTCAAGGCGAAGGAATATGCTAAAAGATTTTTGAATGTGCATTTAGTATTGGCTGATGCTGATAAACTACCTTTTCCAGAGGACTTTTTCAATCACGTTTTCGCTTTCACGTTACTTCAAAACATGCCAAATCCACCAGCGACTTTGAAAGGAATTGTAAGAGTTGCAAAAGCAAAGGCGGTAGTTGTGGTTACGGGTTTGAAGAATGTTTTCTCTCGTGAAAGTTTTGAAGAGTTGCTTAGAGATGCTGGCTTGAAGGTTGCTGTTTTAGAAAGTGAAAACTTAAAATGTCATGTTGCAGTTTGCAAAAAAATGGTAGATTAAGACTTTGTCGATTGGGTTTTTGGTGTTAATGTTTATTGTGCACGAAAAACATTGGTAAGTGCGCAAGTTTTACCTGCAAATTTGCTTTAAACATAATTGAAACAAAATCAAGGTGTCCATGCGAATCATGATTCTTTCCATGCTTTTCCATCACTTTTCACGTGATTGACAACTAAACTATATATGAAAGTAAAGAATTAGAACTATAATTCCACCGAATTCACAATGTGCTATTCGAATTGGTGGGTTGTAGATGCCTCTAAAAACAATAAAAAAGAGCACACAAGAAGCGTTAACATTAGAATGGGTTCTCCATGTAAAAAATTACAAATTGAATCTTGACAAAAACCTTTGTGTAGGATGTCAAATCTGTGCTTTAGCTTGCCCTAAAGAAGCAATCAAACTTGAGAAACAGCCCAAAACGCAAGGAGAAAAAGCCAAAAGGGCTAAAGTTGACATTGACTTGGCAAAGTGTAATTTTTGCGGAATATGCGACATACTATGCCCATACGGTGCAGTAAAAGTAACTTTGAACGGTCAGCATATTCTTTCAGTGATTGAAAAGGAAAGCTTTCCGCAACTGATTCGTGATATTCAAGTGGATGCAAGCAAATACCCCACAGAGAGTTTAAAGTGTGAAGAGGCATGTCCACTTAATCTGGTTAAGATAACATGGTTCACACCAGATGGAAAAACGGTTGAAAACGTCAAGAAGCTTACAAAGAAAGAAAGGAAGGGCCTTCAAGTTAAAATTGATGTGGACAAGGAGCATTGTCCGTGTTGTAGAATATGCGAGTTCAAATGTCCAGAAGGTGTTATGCGCGTTAAGAAGTTTATTCATGGCAAAATCGCTATTCATGCTGAGAAGTGTCCGGAAGGCTGCACGGACTGTCTTGATGTTTGCCCAATAACTGGGACGCTTTACTATTCTGATGAGGATAAGAAGGTGCATGTGGACGAGATGTTTTGTGTTTATTGTGGTGCATGTAAAGTTGTTTGTCCCGTTGAGGATGCTTTAGAGCTTAAACGAACGAGAATAATTCATACTCTTGTTCGTTCTGGTGCGTGGAATAAGGCTTTGGAAAGGTTGGCTTCGCCGATTGAGGTGACTAAGGAGTTGAAGGCTAAGGGTTCTCGGAAAGGAATGGAATCTGTTGAGAAAAGACTTGGATGGAAGGGTGTGTAGGTATGGCTGAAAAGAAGGTTGAGTTTGAGGAGCCGCGAATTGGCGTTTTCATTTGTCACTGTGGTTTAAACATAGCTGGCGTAATAGACATAAAAGAACTCGTTGAATATGCTAAGACGTTGCCAAACGTTGTTTACGTTAAAGACAACCGCTACACATGCGCAGACCCTGGACAAGAGGAGATTAGGAAGGGAATTAGGGAGCATAAGCTGAATCGTGTTGTTGTTGCGGCTTGTTCTCCGCGTATGCATGAGCCTACTTTTCGTAGAACGGTTTCTGATGTTGGTTTGAACCCATTTTTGTTTGAGATGGCGAATATTCGTGAATTTTCGTCTTGGTGTCATCCGAGCACGCCGAAGGAGGCTACGGAGAAGGCTAAAGATTTGATAAGGATGGCTGTTGCGAAGGCAAGATTGCTGTATCCGCTTCAGACGATTGAGGTTCCTGTTACGAATAAGGCTTTGGTTATTGGCGGCGGCATTTCTGGGATGAATGCTGCTTTGGATTTGGCTGAGATGGGTTTTAAGGTATACTTGCTTGAGAAGGGCGAGAGCATTGGTGGTCACATGGCGCAGTTGGATAAGACGTTTCCGACGCTTGACTGTTCTATTTGTATTGAAGGTCCGAAGATGGTTGATGTTGGAAGGCATCCGAATATTGAGATAATTGCTTTTGCTGACTTGTTAAGTGTTAGTGGTTACATTGGCAATTTCAAGGTTAAGATAAGGAAGAATCCGCGTTATGTGATTGCTGCTAACTGCACGGGCTGTGGCGAATGTAAGGAGGCTTGTCCGATTGAGTATCCTAACGAGTGGGACATGAATTTAGGTGTTAGAAAAGCAATTTCTGTGCCCTTTGACCAAGCAGTTCCGCTTGTTTACACGATTAATAAGGATTATTGTATTGAGTGTTACAAGTGTGTTGATGCTTGTGGAGCGCGGCAGGCGATAAATTTTGAGCAGAAACCCGAAGAAATTGAGTTGGAGGTTGGGGCGATTGTTGTTGCGACTGGTTATGATATTTATTTGCCTTATGATATGCCGCTTTATGGTTATGGCAAGTATCCTAACGTGATTACTTCGCTTGAGTTTGAGAGGCTTATTCTTGCTGCTGGTCCTACGGGTGGAAAGGTTGTTCGGGCTTCGGATGGGCAGAAACCGCATAGTGTGGCGTTTATTCAGTGTGTTGGTTCGCGGGATAAGAACAAGTATCCGTATTGTTCTAACTTTTGTTGTATGTATACTTTGAAGCATGTTGTTCAGCTTAAGGAGAAGTATAAGCAAGATGTGGAGGTTTACGTTTTTTACATGGATATGCGTAGCAACTTTAAGGGTTATGAGGAGTTTTATGACCGTGCACGTGAGTTGGGCGTGAACTTTATTCGTGGACGAGTAAGCCGTATTTTGGAAGTTCCTGAGACGAAGAATTTGCTGATTCATGCTGAGGACATGACGCTTGGTGAGCCTATTGAAGTTGAAGCGGAAATGGTTGTTTTGGCAACTGCGGCTATTCCGAAGAAGGGCACGGATGAGATTGCGCGGATTTTGAATTTGACTCGTGGAGCTGATGGCTTTTTCATGGAAAGTCATCCTAAGCTTAAGCCTATTGATGCGCCTACTGATGGGATTTTTTTGGCTGGTGCTTGTCAAGGACTTAAGGATATTCCCTACAGCGTTTCACAAGGCAGCGGTGCGGCTTCGCGTGCTGCGACTGTGCTTTCTAAGCCTAAGTGGAAGATTGAGCCGATAGTTTCTGTTGTTGACCCGAGTAGGTGTAGGAATGTTAATACTAAGTGTGGGATTTGTGCTGAGCGTTGTCCGTATGGTTCGATAAAGGTTGAGGAGAAGAAGCCAGCGGAAGTTATAACTGCCATGTGTCACGGTTGTGGAACGTGTGTTGCTGAGTGTCCTGCTGACGCGATTACGCAGATGCATTTTACTGATGCGCAGATTTTGGCTCAGATTAGGGCTGCTTTGGAGAGGGAGCCTGAAGATAAGATTTTGGCTATTTTATGCAACTGGTGTAGTTATGCGGGTGCGGATTTGGCTGGCACGAGCAGGTTTGAGTATCCGCCTGTGATTAGACCTATTCGTGTTATGTGTTCTGGCAGGGTTGACCGTGATTTTGTTTTGGAGGCGTTTAGGCTTGGTGCTGGTATGGTTTTGATTGGTGCTTGTCACTTGCCTTATGATTGTCACTATATTAGTGGGAATTGGAAGATGAAGGCTAGGATGGATGCTTTGGCGCCTATGTTGCAGAAGCTTGGCTTAAGCCCTGAAAGGTTCCGTGTGGAGTATGTTTCTGCTGCTGAGGGTGTGAAATTTGCTGAGGTTGTTCGTGAGATGGCTGCGCAGATGCAGGCTTTGGGTAGGGAGAAGATTAAAGTGGAGAATGCGAAGTTGCGTCCTGTTTTGGAGAACATGTTGAAGAGGAAAGAGAAGAAATAGGTGTGTGGAGAGGCTAGACCCCCCTTATTTATAGGTTCAACTTGTGGTTAGGTGTTTTTTCGCTAAGTAGACAACTACGCCTACGCCTAGTCCTGCTGCGCCTATTATCCACGCTTCAAGTGGGATGAAAATCATTAAGGCTAGGCATGTGATTGTGCCTAGAACAGGAATACATCTTGGGCACAGTCTTTTCTGCGTTTTCAATTTTAGTGCGGACACGTTTGCTAGTGTGTAGTAGAAGAGTAGTGCGAAGGTGCTTATGGCTACGACTCTGCTGAGGTTGATAAACAAAGCGAGTAGCGTCATTGCGGCGCCGATTATCCAGATTGAATAGTATGGCGTGTTAAATTTTGAGTGGAGTTTGCTTAGGGCTTGTGGGAGGTCTTTTCTTCTGCCCATTGCGTATGCCATGCGCGACACGCCTAAGATTGAGGTGAGTAGGACGCTTGCTGTTGCAAGTAATCCGCCGGTTGAAACTGTGTAGACTGCGGTTGTGTTTCCTGTCATGCCTATAGCGTCTGTTAATGGTGATTTTGAGGCAGAGAGGTTTGGCGCGCCTATGAGTCCGATGGCTACGATGCCGACGAGAATGTAAACGAGTGTGGAGATTGCCAATGACAATAGTATGGCTTTTGGAACGTTGCGTCTTGCGTCTTTTACTTCTTCTGCGATTACGGCGACGCGTGCGAAGCCTCCGTAGGCGAAGAAAATGTAGAAAGCGCCAGAGAGCACTCCGAAGTTGAAAGGTGTGAATGGGGCGAAGTTTGCATTGTTTATGTGTGCTACGCCGACTATTACGAAGAGTGCCAAGATGAGTAGTTTTGCGGCAACTAGAATGTTGTTGATGAGGGCTGATTGGCGTATGCCAAGAAAGTTGAGCACTGTGAAGGCGATGCAGAGAAGCGCGGCAATCACGTTTGGCGGTAGAGTTGGCGTTATTGCTGTTAGGTAGTATGCGAAGCCTAAGGAGACCGCGGCGCCTGCAAACGTGTTTGATAGTATCCACATCCAGCCTGTTAGGAAGCCTGCGAAGGGCGAGATTAGCTGGTAAGTGTATTCGTAGATGCTTCCTTCCTTGGGCTGCCAAGCGGTCAATTCGGCGAAGCTTAACGCAGTGAAGAGAGCGATTACTGCAGCTATAAGCATGGAAACGATTAAGGCTGAACCAGCCAAACCAGCCGCAATACCCGTAACAATAAAAATGCCAGCACCTATAATCGCACCAACACTAATCGCAGTAGCATCAAACAAACCCAAAGAAGCTTTAAGTCTGTGTTGAGTTTCCTCTGCACTCATACAAGCACCAAGTGTAGCAATTGTTTTTTTAGAAGATGAAAGTTATTAAGACT
The DNA here is from genome assembly GCA_019685655.1 of Candidatus Bathyarchaeota archaeon A05DMB-5. NCBI lineage: Archaea > Thermoproteati > Candidatus Bathyarchaeota > Candidatus Bathyarchaeota archaeon A05DMB-5. The sequence continues at coordinate 80,678 of JABFQP010000006.1, forward strand.
TAACCTTCGTCTCTTCAAAATTATCATCACACGTCATCTATAACCAAGGCTTAGCTTTCACCAGAAATGCGGAAAAGTTATAGCTGAATCCAGAAGATTATTGTTGGCTGGTGCTTGGGTGTAAATAATGGTTCATATAAAAGACCTCTTGAAATATAATGAGATTGTCAGACGCAAATATTTTGAAAGTTGCATCAAACTTTCTTGGGATGAGTTCACCAAAAATAGGGAAGCAAGTTTCAACTCAATTAGGAACATATTTGTGCATACACTGGGTGCGATTGATTATTGGTTGGATTTTCTGCGGAAAGAAAACCTTAGGTCAAAGAAGAAATTCGATGAATACAGGACTTTCGATGAGGTTAGAGCCTACATGGAACATGTTGAGAAGCGAATGCAAGAATATCTTGATTCACTGTCAGATAAGGGACTCCAAAAAACATATCGAATTGCTGGCGAAGACCACAAAACGATTAAACTCACTGCTGAAGATATTTTGGTTCATGTTTTTGAAGAAGAAGTCCATCATAGGGGTGAACTGATAGCGCTATTTTGGCAAATGGGTATTGATCCACCTCCAATGGGATGGAAAGGGCTGTAGAGTGCCAAAAATGCCTAATCGCAATTACCTTCACATTGTTTTGAAATTACTGCTTTTCTTGTCTATCTTCCCAGTATTCTCTCGTTCGTAAATACTGAATCTTTGCTTTTAGTAGGTCCATGTAGAATTCGTCTTCTTTCATGTGCATCTTTCCCAGTATCCTAAACGCTGTTTCTGGTCCAACACCTTTAACTTCCAAAGCTACTATCGCTTTCTTGCCATAACTTAGCACTAAATCTGCCGTGCGCCTCGCATCCCTCAACTCTTTAAGTTCCTCTTCTGCTAATTCCTTGTCTTCACGTCTTTTCTTCAAAATTTCACGCAAACGCTTCGCATCTTGACTCGGATAAAGCAACGCCAAAAGTTCCGAACCACATTTTTCGCATGCTGGTTTTTCTGGCAAACTCCTAATCTTCTTCTCGCCCGTCCATTCTCCACACGATATGCAAAGCAACTTTGCAGTTCTCGCCTCTATTGCCTTTTTCATCTTGTCAATATTGCTTAGCAAAACCTCTTCTGGAGCCATCAGCTCCGAAATGTCAGAATACATGGCGAGTATGCGATAGGCTAGTGGTGTGGGCTTTTCAGAACGCCAAACAGTGCTAACTTTCACATTCCCATCCTTAATGTTATGCATTATCTCTTTAACTTTCGCCACATTCACCTTCTCCAACAACGCCTCACGCAAAGTCTCATCATAAACCGGCGTGTCCTTAAACTGACCAACAAGCTGACCCTGCTGTTCAGGACCCATCGTTTTCCCACGAGGCAAAGCTCCAAACCTTTCAGCAACAAACTTCATCTTGTAAGAAAACGGAAACCGCACTTCCAAATAGTCACTAAAAGCCTTATCCACTTCTTCATCTGACAAACCAAACAATAATGCGGGCATCTTCTCAACGTCCCGCTGCGCCAAACTCCTCGGCATTTCAACAAGTATCCTATATCCATCGTTCCACCAGCCAACAATCAATTCCTTATCCGAAAGCACTGAGTCGAAAATGCTGCCTAAAGTGCGGTTTACAATTTCGCCGAAACTTGCATGGACTATCAGATACTTGTCGAAGGCTTCAACAAGAATGTGATTATTCGTTGGTAATGGCGCGCCTTGCTTCAGATGCTCCGCAACCTCTCTAGCAGCATCCAACAAAGCCGTCTTTTCCACTTTAAGCTTACCAGCAAGCTTCTCCGCTACAGCCTCTGCCTTATCACTTTCTCGCAACGCATCCCTAATCACTTCACGCAGTTTGCCAGTTTCCTGAGCCAACTCAAAAGGCACAGGCAAAATCTCCCCATCCCAACCAGGAATCGCAGCAAACGGGTCTTCGGCAGGAACAACGTAAACCGTGCCAGTCTCATCCTCTATCTGCACTATACGCCAAACCTTTCCTCTAACAATAAAATTCAAGCCTACGCGAGCTCTTAGTGCCATGAACTCGTCGCCCAAAGTGCCAATCTTTCGGTCAGAAATCACGTTTATAATGGGATAGCGTTTCTCGTCTGGAATCATAGACAAATTCTCAAAGTAATAACGCCTACTCTTTCGGGCTCTTCTCAAAACTTTTCCTTCTCTGTCAAACCTTAATTCGTCAAGGCTGTCTAAAAAGTCTATCACGTCCAAAAGTGTTTCTTCCTTAAGATTGCGATAAGGATAAGCCTTGCGCACGGTAGCCAACACCTCTTTCGTTGTCAAAACTCCCTTATCCATAAGCAACCCGACCACTTGATGCGCCAAAACATCCAAAGCGCCTTCATGAATCAAAACCGGCTCAACCCTATTCGCATAAGCGTTTCTTACAGCCGCTGTCGATTCCAAAGTGTCGTCTGGAAAAGCCGTGACAATGACGCCTTCAGAAAGCATGTCAAGTCTATGCCCACTACGCCCAACGCGTTGAATTAGGCTGCTCACTTGCCTCGGCGAAAGATACTGAACAACCAAATCCACATTGCCTATGTCTATGCCAAGCTCCAACGTGCTCGTGCAAATAATCGCCTTCAAAACCCCCGCCTTAAAATCATCCTCAATCTGCACGCGCTCTTCCTTCGACAAAGAACCATGATGAACCGCAATGTCCGCTCGTCCAAGCTGACCAAACTTGTGACCAAGCATCTCCGCATTTGTCCGACTATTCACAAAAATTAATGTTGACCTGTGACTATCAACAAGCTCTAACACTCGCCTTATTCTCGCCGCCGCCTCAGGCGAAGTCCGAAGTTTACCAGCCAACTCGTAATCCGCATCAGTCGGCAACGGACTCTCCACGTTATAACTGTAACCTTTAGGCGGCAACGCCTCAACAATTCGAACCTCTCGACCAGCTCCAGCAATAAACTGCGCAACCTCTTCTGGGTTTCCAACAGTAGCCGACAAACCAACCCGCTGAAACTCTTCGCCAACAACATCAAAGAGGCGCTCCAAAGCTATTGAAAGCTGAACGCCACGCTTACTCGACGCTAACTCATGCACCTCATCAACAACAACATGCCTAACACAACTCAAGTGCTGCCTCATGCGCGCGCCCGGAAGAATCGCCTGCAAAGTCTCCGGCGTAGTCACAAGCATCTGAGGCGGCGAAATCGCTTGTCTCCTGCGCAGTTTCATTTCTGTGTCGCCATGCCTAACCTCCACCGTTAGGCCTAACCTCTGAACCCAAAAAGACAAACGCTTCAGCAAATCACGGTTTAAGGCTCTTAAAGGCGTGATGTAAACTATTGATATGCCCCTCTTCTTTTCCTGTTGAATCAGCTTAGAAAAGATTGGAAGAAGAACCGCTTCAGTTTTGCCGCTTCCAGTAGGTGCAATCAAAAGCACGTTTTCTCCAGCCAGAACATGTGGAATTGCCTTTGCCTGCGGAAGCGTCGGCTCAGCGAAGCCTAATTCGGCTAAAGCGTCTCGGATAGGCTTGACGAGTGAAAGGAAAACGTTTGAGTTCGCATGGTTACTTTTCATTTGCTCGTGCCAAAACTATATTGTCAAGGAAAGCTTTAAACTTGCATCTTCACGATAAGCAACAGCCACTTTTCTCTCAAATCTTCCTTGCGTTAGCATGTCACCGAACACTTCAACCAACAACTCGTTTCGGGAACAGAAAAACACCTCGCCCTGCCCGTTTATCCAAACATGCAGTCCTCTCGTTTTTTCTTTGTGAAGAAAATGCAAGAATACATGCGTTTTTTCCACATGTAACATGCTCAACGCGCTTGGTCCTTCCAAAGACGAAAAAAGCGCATTCAAGGCGTCATTAACATCAGCCTTTTCGGTCAACAATTCTTCAAACAAGTGTGGAATCACTTCCGAGTCTATAAGTTCAACTTTTTCAGACTCGAAACTATGCGCTTTAAGAGCCTTTCTAATTTCCTTATAATTCGTGACGCTACCATTGTGGGCTGAAATGATGGTCAAATTTGGATTGCACTTTGCAATGTAAGGCTGAGCGGTTTCCCTAAAAGAAGAGCTTGCCATAAACTGGGGACTCGGCATCCGCACATGCGCGATTAGAACAGACACCTCTTTTACGCCGAAAATTTCAGATAAACGCTTAGCAGGCGAACCATTTACGCTTCCAATTTTTTCACAAATAACTTCTCCATTTTCCTTAAGAACGGCAATTCCTGCTCCGTAGCCTCCGACAGGTTTCGGTTCCGATGGGTATTGGTGAGTTTCCAGTTTTTCGAGTAGTCTGAACACGTTTTCCGTGGCGATTGGCGTTTTTAGAGCGAAACCGAATATGCCGCACATTTGCAGTGTCTTCCGTAAGCGTAAATAACATGAACAATTATTTCAATATGTTGGACGATGAGGTAATCGAGGTACACTGACAAAGCGGATGATTGCTTTTTCCGCTCCTGAGTCCAAAACTTTTTCGCGTAGAAGAAGTCAACTAAAAATCGCGAAATAAGAGGAGAGAGGGGTAAGAGCGATTTTTACTTTTCTGATGGTCCCGTGACGTAAGCCCATATGCTGACCATGACAAGCGTTAAGCAAGCGCCGGCGAATCCTGAAATTACGTATCTAGCTTTGAGGACTTCTGGCAGCACTGTCATGATTGCTGGAATCACGTATTCCGCTGTTATGTCAGCGATGACTCCTGCAGCGAATCCGAGGGCGGCTACTATGAGGAAGATTTTCATTCTGTCTTTCAACTTTTTCACCTTTGCCTTACACTTGATTTCTAAGCCTCTTTTTAGTCTAACTTACACATTTTTGTCTATTACGCAGAAATCAGCAACTTTACCTTTTAATTGGAAAATTAAAGCTCAAAACGCTTTTCGCTTTGACATATAGCTCTACGTATATACGTGCATATTTTCACCATGTTAACAATGCATAATATCGTTCTGCGCATCCTTCTTTTTCGGAGGTATTAATTTGTCAGAAAGATTCGCAAAAAAATGGGAAACTAGAAGAGACGAACAACCATTCACAAACCGCATCAAGGAGGCAGTCAGACCGCCAGGTCCACTGAAGCCGCGATTGGACTTCGCAGTTAGACGCATTGAATTGCAAGTTCAGAAACTTGACCAAGCAACTGAAAGGTTCAGCCAAAGGGACAAGGCAATATTCGCAAGAATAGTCGATGCTTACACAAAGCATGACACTGCACGCGCAAACGTCTTCGCAAACGAGCTGGCAGAAATACGCAAAATGGAAAGATTAATTATTAACGCAAGACTCGCACTCGAACAAATAGTATTAAGATTACGCACTGTATCAGAACTTGGAGATGTAGTATCAACCCTAGGACCAGCAGTCGGCGTTTTAAGGTCAGTGAGAGCAGGACTTGTAAGCGTATTTCCAGAAGCAGAAAACGAACTCGGAGAAATTGGCAACCTACTCAGCGGTATAATGATTGAAGCTGGACAAAGCTCAGGAATGACATTGAACTTTGACGCAGTAAACGAAGACGCACAGAAAATTCTCACAGAAGCCGCCACAGTCGCAGAACAAAGAATCAAAGAAAAGTTCCCAGAACTCCCACCAGGAATTCCGGGACTCCCAGCAGCTTCCTTAGGCGAGAAAGCACCAACCGAAACCTCTTAAAAATATAGGGGAGAAAAACCATGCCACAAGACCCCAATCTTTTTCTTTCCGTTGGAAAACAAATTAAAGACGAATACGGACGAGTAGTAGGCAAAGTAGCCTCTTTTGCAGTCTCTCCTAATGGAAAATTCGACGCTGCATTCATTGAGCAGGGCGACGGAAAATTCTTGAAACTTCCCGCGGACCACCTGAAATTTGACGGTGCCGAAATAACACTCATGTCTAAAATAAAAGCGAAAGCATCCCTCTTATGTGACCAGATACCACTTTTATGGCGAAAAGACCAAGCCCTCAAAGAATTGGTTGAAAAGAAGAAGATTTCGCCTGAACTTTATGAAGAACTTCACAACAGCTTTGAGGGAGCACTAACTCAACTAAAAACCGAAGCACAATCTATCATTGAAGAAATAAACAGAGAAATTGTCAGATGTACCGAAGAGACAAGAGAGCTGAATTACGCTCTGGTGCATCTGGAAATCGAGCACGAGATAGGAAAAATCGACGACCAATATTATGGAGCCGCCTTCGCAATAATCCAAGAAAACCTGAAACGAGTCAACGTGGAGAAAAACGATTTAGAACTCACGAAAAACAAACTTTCAAACATTCTACTCGGCGAAGACCTAAAAACCGCAGAACCACCGAAAGAGAAGGCAAAGATTGAAGCTCCAAAAGAATTTGCTCCAGTTTCGTCAAGTCCTGAACTCCCAGAACCCCCAGTAGTCGTTTATGTAAAGGAAATAGGAAGAAGCGGCATATAGGCCAGCAACTGACGGTGGCGGGCGGAGGGACAAAAAATCAAAGGTTTTCTTCATCCGAACCCTCCACCATTTCGGGAAACAGTTGCTAAGTCAATTCAAACCCTGAAAGTTCAACGCAACAAACTTGATCAAGCAAGTTTTCGTCTCAAGGAAAGAGACAGAATTCTCTTTCAAACATGCATTACTGCTTTAAAAAACAAGAACAAAGAAAAAGCAGCGATTTGCGCGAACGAAATCGCAGAGGTTCGTAAACTAATAAAGTTTCTTTATAATGTTGAGTTAGCCATAGAACGCGTAATTCTCAGACTTGAAACCATAAAAGAGTTAAGCGACATTGTAATCGACCTGAAACCTTCCTTAAAGCTTTTGCAGCGGGTGTCACAGGAACTGTTTGAAGTTTTGCCTGACGTTTCTTCCGAACTAAACAAGGTCAACGAAGAAATAAGCGAAACATTGTATTCGACGCGAATAACTGCTGACAAGTCAGTAATACCAGTTAACAGAAAAACGCCCGGAGGAGAAGAAATACTAAAAGAAGTGTCGGGCTTTCTAGAACAAAGACTCGCGGAAAAACTTCCCGAACCGCCCGCTACAATTACAGAGCCCGAAACTGAACAGCCCGCATTGAAAGAAATGGTTGCGTTAGCCGCTAACTGTTCGCAGGCAGCGGGTCAAGAAACTGTGACAGAGCATGACGGAAATTCTTCCCAAACCCTCTTTTCTTATAAAAAAGCTGAGATTCAAGAAATCTCCTTAAAAATTGAGAATCCACTTTTAGAGGATATGCTTCTTGATTATGTAAGGAAATGTAATGGAGAAATTGACATAGCGCGCTGTTCTACAGATTTGAAAACTTCTGATGAGGAAGTTAGAAAAGCGCTTGAAAGTTTAGGAGCGAAAGGAAAAATAAAAATTGAGTTAAGAACTGGAGAGTAGGAGTGAAAAAATTTTGAGCGCCTCGCAAGAACTTGAGAAAGCCGCAACAAATTACGCGTTAGAAGCAGTGCGCTTAGACAAGCAAGGTTCCAGAGGCTTGGCAATAACAATGTATCAGAAAGCCATAGAAAGCCTCCTCAAACTTGTCCAACTCTATCCAGAATACAGCTTAAACAAAGTTTACATACAGAGAGCAATTGCCTACCAAGAGCGAATAAAAGCGTTACAAGGAGCAGTTTCGCCCGCAGAATTTCGCGAGGAAACCCAAGGTTCCGAAAATGCAAAAACTACGGAAGGCGGCAAATCAAGCTACGAGGAACTGATAGTAACTGAAAAACCAAACGTAAAATGGGAGGAAGTAGTCGGATTAGACAATGCCAAAAGAGCCGTGAAAGAAGCAATAGTTTATCCAGTTCAAAGACCAGACTTATTCCCATTAGGATGGCCACGTGGGATTCTCTTGTTCGGACCGCCAGGCTGCGGCAAAACTCTCTTGGCTGCCGCGGTTGCCACAGAAATAGACGCAACTTTCATTTCCATCGACGCAGCCTCAATAATGTCTAAATGGTTAGGCGAGGCCGAACAGAATGTCGCCAAACTTTTCGGTTCAGCTAGAAAATCAGCAAATGATGGAAAACCATCCATAGTTTTCATTGACGAGTTAGATTCTCTGATGGGTGCACATTCAAACGAAGTTGGCGGAGAAGTACGCGTTCGAAACCAGTTTCTGAAAGAGATGGATGGAATAGTTGACAAGGGCAAAAATCTTCACGTTTACGTGATTGGAGCCACGAATAAACCGTGGGACTTGGACTGGGCTTTCATCAGAAGATTCCAAAAAAGAATTCTGGTGCCGCTTCCAGACCATCACACTCGCTTGATGATGTTCAAACTTTACACAAGCAATCTGCAACTCGCCGCTGACGTTGATTTGCACGAATTAGCACGATTATCTGAAGGCTTTTCTGGAAGCGATATAAGAGACGTCTGCCAATCAGCACACCTAAAGCTTATAGGCGAATTCTTCGAATCAGGCCAAGCAACCAACAAACAAGCCAAGCCTAGACCCCTAAGAATGGACGATTTCAGACTGATACTGGAAGAGAGAAAACCAAGCGTTTCGCTTGACATGCTATCCTTGTATAATAGATGGTTTGAAGCCTTCAAGGCTCTTTAGGAGGGAGATGACAGCAAAAACTGTTGGGTGGAAAGGTTTGGAGAAACCCTTTATAATTTTTGTAAAAATCTCCTTTCTCCCCCTCAAACAGAATCTCCAAACCCCACAACCCAACAAAAACCAACGCATTAACATTTTTTGATGACTAACTTCTCAACAATATCTGCAATTTTCTCGGGATTCTTCAACACATCCACATAGGGAACTTTCAAGTTCATCTTTTCCGTCGAATAAGGACCAGTAAAAGCCAAAACAGGTTTGAAATTGCTCAAGATTTCCAGCGTTTCATCCTTAGATTTTACAACTGCAATTTTTGGTATGTTCTCGTTCTTGTTTACAAGTTTTCTAAATCCTTCAAGAATAACTACATCGTGATCTTCACACTTTTTCAAAATTTTCTCTAATGAAAAATCCGCTTCGTTCACTTTTTCTATCGTTGCTATTTCATGCAACGCCACGCTTATGATTGTTTTCGCTCCAGCCTGAGCAAATCTCCATGTATCCTTATCTTTTTCGTCTATTGTGAAGTCTGGCTCTGGAATGTGTTTTACTGCGGCGACTTTGTAGCCTCTTTTTGTCAGCTCTCTTGTTAAGGCTTCTATTATGGTTGTTTTTCCAGAACTTTTGCTGCCAACTACTGCCACTATTGCCGCTTTCAATTCTTTAACGCCTTTGTTACCTTAGTTCTTCTTTGAAGATTTCTTCTAAAGTCTTCTTGCTTACATTAAGCTTTTGGGAAAGGTCTTTCACCCAGCTCATGTATTTTCTGAAAATGTTCTGCAATATCTCTGCCTTTTCACTTTCTGACAAGTCCTTTTCTTCAGCTAACAACAGCGCGAACCATCTGCCAGTGTCTGACAATTGATACGCCTTAACCCATGTTGTACGCTGTTCAGTTTCGATTTTCTCCATGTTTTCTGCTAAAATTCCAAGGTTTGTCAGCGATTTTAGAGTTTCAATTATTGTTTTGTTTGAGTAGGCAAGTTTTCTTACAAGTTCTTTTTGGTAGATTTTGTTCGATATGCCTCGGCTGAGTGAAAATTTTAGGATGTCAACTGCGGCTTTTGAGCCGAAAATTGCGCTTAATATTTTGCTTTTTTGTTCGGATGGAAGAAACACTACATAAGGATGTAAACTTTCTTTCACACGGGTCACGTTTAATGCTCTGTTAGGATTTGATTTTAAGTTTTATGTTGCATGTGCAATAGACTTTTTAACATTCTCTTTCATCATTTTATCAAGGTGCACGAAAACGACTATCAAAGACTGGGTTCCAGCAGACGGCGACACCATCGCAACCAAAGAAGGCTTCATACTCAACGTCTTCGGCTATGAACATCCACAAAACCGCGTTTTCGCCTTCCTAAAGTACATTCCATCCAAGTTCAAAACGCTCTTTCAAATCGAGTTTCTGGAACAAACATGGAAATATGAGCAGCTGGAACTTTTCCGCGCCGAAAAACTCTACACTGCCAAAAATTATCAAGTTTTTCTTGAAACTTTTCGGAAAAACTTTCCAAGTTACGTATATTTCTGTCCTTTCAGAAGTAAATATGTAATAAGTGCGCCGTTGAGTTCGATTGAAAAGGTCTATGTTCCACGGGATTGCTTGGCCTCTATAATTAAGCAGAAGCAGCATGACAGCTTGCAGAAGATGACCTTGGATTTTGTCAATCTGTTGTCTGACGAGTCTGGCATAGCTATTGAAGATTTCGGCGTTCACGGCTCCATAGCCCTTAACATGCACTCGCCAAAATCCGACATAGACATCGTTGTTTATGGAGCAGAAAACTTCCGCAAACTAGAGAAAACAGTAGAAAGGCTTGTTGAAGCTAAAAAGTTAAGTTATGTTGTCAATAACCGTTTAGACGCCGCGAGACGTTTCAAAGGGCGCTTTTCTGGGAAGATTTTCATGTACAATGCAGTTCGCAAAAAAGAGGAGATTCACACGGAATATGGCACTTACAAATTCACGCCTTTAGCTCCATTAAAATTCGCATGCACAGTTAACGATGACACTGAAGCCATGTTCCGCCCAGCAATCTACAAAATAGAAGACTACACACCAGCAAATCAAACCTCAACCCTTCCAAAAGAAAAAACCCCGATGCTCGTAGTTTCAATGATTGGATGTTATAGAAACGTTGCGCGGCGAGGAGACAAAATTAAGGTTGCCGGGATGTTGGAGCAGGTTGAGGGCGTTTGCACGGACGAAGTTTTTTATCAGGTTGTTGTTGGAACTGGCGTAAGCGAGGAAGAGTACATTTGGCCAATTTGAAACTTAGAGACCGCGACGCGATAATAACCAAAGAAGGTTTGATTTTTCGTGTTTTTGGCTATTCTCACCCCGTAAACGCCTATGTTTGCGATGTTGAATATGCGCCAGCAGAAATTTTCAGGTCTGATAATCCCAAAGCGTTTAGAACTGATGGAAAACGCGTCTTCTTTAAGTTTTATGAAGATGAAGGCTGGAAATTTGTTAAAGACAATTTTCCAGAGAACATGATATTTTTGCCTAATATCGGTAAGAAGGTTGTAGGTGTTAAATGTGCAAATATTATGGAAACGCGGAAACCAAATGAAGGGCTTGTGAAACTTGTTGAAAAAGAGCCGAAAGACGAGCTTTTTAACGCTTTACAAAACGTTTTGAAAATTGTAACTGAGCATGCGGGCTTGTCAAGAAATAATTTTGGTATCTTCGGTTCTCTCCTTCACGGATTTTACCATCCAAAGTTTTCTGACATAGACTTAATCGTTTATGGCGGAAAAAACTTGACAGAATTGCGAGAAACTCTTCTGGAGCTTTATTGTGACGGAAATTCTCAATTTAAGAATGAGTTTGAAAACGATGATTCAACAAAAGGGAAAGCTTGGAGATTCAGAAATTACAGCGCCAAAGAGTTCGTTTGGCATCAGCAGAGAAAACTGATTTATGCAGTGTTCAACGACAGACAAAGTGGAAGAACTATAAAGGCAGAGTTTGAACCCGTAAAAGACTGGAAAGAAATACGCGAAGCACATTTTCTTGAAGGAAGGATTGTGCTAAAGGGCTGGGTTAAACTGTTTGCGCGTATAACCGAAGACTGCGACTCGCCTTTCATTCCTTCAATTTATGGTATCGAACCCTTAGAAATTATAGAAGGAGGCACTGGCGTTGACGAAATTGAGCGTGTAGTGTCTTACATGGAAGAGTTTCGCATGCAAGCATTCAAGGACGAAAAAGTCTATGTGGAAGGAAACTTGGAAGAAGTTGTAACGTCAAACAGTAGTTTTCATCAAATAACGCTGACCTATTGCCCAAGATACTACGAGCAAGCCCTTAAAAGCATAAACCAAAAGTAAATTTTAGTAGCGGAGGTTTAAATGTGACATCTCACTACATGAGGTGCATTGTGAAAGGATCTTTTGAAAATGTTTTTACAGTTTTAAGTAACGCCTTCGGCAACGTGCACACAGAACGATTCAGCAACTCTCATGAACCATCCATCGGGGTTATTTTAGGCGAAGAGTACTTCTTTAGAGTTAACAGTGACGTTGCTGTTCTCATAATTGTAGAAAGTTGTTCAACTGATGAAGCGAGAATTGAAATCATTTCGTGTGCTGGAGGAACTGGGCTTCTTGAAATTTCTTACAGTGCTCATTCAGCCTACGTTAATGAAGTGAAAAACTTTCTCGTGAGCAACGGATTCGAAATTAAAGTTGAAGAGGAAATTCCCTACTACAAGGCTTCTCATTGACATTTCAGAATCATATAATCTGAAGGTTTATTGCCTAGCAGAAGTCTAAAATATTCTCGGTTTTGCCTCTTGTCCGCCACACGCTCAATTTTTCCTTGTGCAACCACCGTTTCGCCTTTTCTGGCTTGTTCGCAGAATCTTCCTCTGAAGGAAGCGATTTCCTCAATTAAGCCTGCGTGTGTGCCGTCTAAAATTTGGGTGTTCTTGAGTTTGTAGGTACAGGGCGTGAAGATTGATTCGGAATCGTCTGCTATTTCCGCTTTTATTCTTGCGTAACCAACATTTCTGTATTGGACTGTTCCGTAACTTTCGTTAATTTCGTTCCAGTCCTTAATTAAACGCACGAAATAGTCGCGGTTTCTGAATTTTCCTTGCAAGACCTTCCTTTTTTCTGTCAGCACAAAGTCTTCAAAACTCATTCTTGTGTCTTTTACGCGAAACTCATACAGCTTCTGCAATTCTCTTGTCGTGTATTTTTTCGCGTCACTTTTTGCGTCTTGCATCAAAGACTTTAACGCTTCATAGGCTTTACGGCAGTTTTCAGCTCCATAAATTATCGGGTCAATGTCAGAACTTTGCGTGTGCAGTTTAACAAGAAGCGAACCAGAAATCCCTATTTTAGCCCAAGGAATTTTCGCTTGATTTTTTAAAAGTTCTAAGAAACTTAGCGCGTTCCTTTCCAAAGCGTCTAATCTTTTGCAATAGCGAAGTTGTCGTAAACGGTTGACAGGCTGATAATGACGTTTCACATCTTCCAGTGGCACTTCACAAAGCTTCTCGTCAAAAACTGAATCGTAAACAATGTACTGAGGAAAATTCTGTTCAAGAAACTTGAAACGCTCAGAAATACTATAGATTTTTCTATAGACGCTCTTTCCACGAATGCGGTCGCCACAAGAATCTGGAATAAACCGTGGAAAAGCAATTACCTTGCCTAAACGATGAACTAAACCCTTAACATCAAATATTATTCTGTTTAAATCTTCGATAATGTCTCCTTCTCTTGTCTTCATTAGTTGTTTTCTCATGCTTCACTCTTTAAAGTATCTATCGTCAATGTTTTTATATTTGTTCTCTTCAAGGCTAAGAGTACTGCTGTGCCGATAATTGCTCCAGCGAGGCTGTTTAATGAGTCAGCAATTGCATAATAAACTGTCATCGGAGCCCAGAATGGATATAAATCCGGAATACCCCATCCTAAAACCCAAACAGCATTATTGTTGCTGACCGCAACTTCTCCTCCTATCCGTGCAGTCCAAGCTAGACACCATAAGGCAATTGCCAATTTTGTAGGATTATTTCGGGCGGTTATGGTGCTTGTGATCCATTTTCTTATAGGAGGCACGACTATGAACACGGCGACAGGTATGAATTGCCATGTTATTAGAGGCATTAGTTCGTACCACGCGAATGGGTGAGCAAACCATACGATTATTTGCGCCACAAAAATCAATGTTGCTTCTTTCCATCTGTTAAATAATACAAGTCCACCCATCAGAGCGGACATGGTTGGACCTAAGAAGGTGAGTAAGCCCATGTTTGTTGCTGGATTTACGTATGGGACAAGCCATCCGAAAATGAAGCCTGAAAGAGTGCCCCATAAGGGCCCTAGCAAGGGAGCAGTTAAAGATGAAAATATTATGCCTGACAATGTTATCACAGCAGGTGTTCCTAAAACAGGATAAGTAGGTATTAACGCAAGTGCAAGCATTAAACCCGTCCAAATGCCTGCTAAAGCTAAAAATAATGAGTTAGTAACATATCTTTGAGTCATCACGGTACACCTAATGTTCTAATTTTCATTGCTGTGTAGTTTTTTACACAACATTAATAAAACTTTCGCGCAAAAGTTATATGCAGAAAAAGGAGCACTCATGCAAATGCATCCCAACGAAAAAGCAAAACACATTTCAAAATGCTTAGAGTTAGCTATACTTTTTGAAGTCAGCGCCGACAAGCCTGGCAACGTAAATTTGATTGTTGGTTTTGAAGGAACCCGCCACGAGCATTTTCTTGCTTCCGCCGTGGCTGCCGCGCCCTTTTTTGAGGTAGCCGCAGAGCGTGGAATCGCCGTTTCTCAAGGAAGAATGCAGCTTAGCCAACTGGGCATAGGAGAAATCATTCGAGACTGCATAGCCAACATTAACGCTTGGCAACGAGGCGGCAACACGCTACTCGGCGCAATAATCCTTTTCACGCCCATCGCAGCTGCTGCGGGAATGACTCCCACCGGGCATGGACATGTTTTTGAAATTCAAAGACTGCGCGAGAAATTGAAGCTTGTTGTTGAATCAACCACGCCGGAAGACGCAGTTAACGTTTATGAAGCCATTAAAATTGCGAATCCAAGCGGTCTTGGCAAGGCTCCCGACCTTGACGTTAACAGTCCAGATTCAGTGGACAGAATAATGAAAGAGAATGTTTCACTCTATCAAGTCTTTAAAATAGCCTCAAGCTACGACAATGTTTGCTCCGAATGGGTTAACAATTACCCAACAACTTTCGACGTTGCTTATCCTTACTTAATGAAACAGATTAACGAAAACAAAGACTTGAACACGGCTATAATTCACACATTTCTAAAGGTTCTGGCTGAACACCCAGACACTTTCATAGCTAGAAAGGTAGGCCTAGAAAAAGCAAAAGAAGTCTCCAAGATGGCAAGGGAAATCTTAAACCTCGGAGGACTCGCAACCGCAAAGGGCAAGGAAAGCCTTCGCACGTTTGATTTGAATCTTAGAAGATTCGGTAACCATTTCAATCCTGGAACAACCGCTGACATAATCGCCACTGCGTTAGCGCTGTGCATTCTTGGCGGATACAAGCCCTAACTATTCTTTTTCAACCCATCTTTTGTAGAGAAGAATTCCAACAACATATAACGCGATTGCTGAAAGGCTGAGCATCGCTATTGTGAAAGTTAAATCAGCTAAAACAGCATTTCTTATCATTATGTTTCTTAACGCTTGAGCCGCATATGTCATCGGAATGAACTGACCAATCTGTTGAAGGTATGTCGGAAGATACTCCAGTGGGAAATACATTCCCACAAAGAATTGAAGCACTATGGCGATTGTTGTGGCTGCGTTTGACGCTTCTTGGGGAGACCTACCAATGCAAGATATGATTAAGCCCAAGGCTATACCGTTCATTGAGCCCAAAAAGAATATTGGAAGAAGCAATGGGATGTTCCAATTGAGTTTTGGGCCAAGCAGAAACGCAGCGAGGATTGCCATGACGAGGATTGATATTGTTGTTTGAAAGAGTGCAGCCAAAGTTTTGCCGAAAAGCATGTTTATGGGGCGAATCGGCGAGGCTCTAATCTTTTTAAGCGTTCCCCTTTCGCGTTCATAGACTATAGCGCCTGTGGAAACCACCATGCTCGAGAACAAAAGCGGATAGGTGAGCATTCCTGGAACAATGTTTTCTTTATAGCCTATCTCTTTTCCGAAAATTGCTTCTTCCTCTACCCCTATGGGTTCCGTGTAGGTTCGATTAATGTACTTCTTATAATATTCTTTAAGAAAGGTTGCAACTCCGTCGCTGATGAGTCGAGCCACGTCAAGATTAGTTTTATCCAGTATCAGCGTGATGTTTGCGTGGCCACTCAACGTAAGGTTTTGCGTGAAGTTTTGTGGAATAATGAGCACAGCACGTATGTTAGTTGCATTCAACTCCTTTTCTGCTTCTGCTCTATCTGTGAAGTTTCTTACATTCAAGAATCCCGTGTTGTTGAGTCCTGAAATTATGCCTTCTGTTATTGGCGTTTGGAAATCTTCATTTACTATTCCAATGTTAGCGTTGAACGGTATTTCTCTCCCAAAAATTGCGGTGAAAAGCAAGAGTATCATCACTGGGAAGGCTATAGTCCAGAAAATCGTGCCTTTTTCTCTGAAAAATTGCTTAATGTCTTTAACAGCTATCCCTATCACTGAATTCATTGCGACTCCTCCATTAACTTGCGCCCAGTCAACTTTACAAACACATCTTCCAATGTGGGCTCCACAACCTCAATTTTTTCCGTCAAAATCTTCTGCGAGATTAACTTCTTTGACACTTCCGGCATGATTTCCCAAGGGTCTTTAGAAAAAATCTGAATTTCGTTTTCTTTTGTAACACAATGGTAACTTTCAAGGATTTTTAATGCCTTTGTTGTTGAAGCATCCTTAACTCTAATGTGGATTGACGCTTCTCCGCCTATGATTTCTTTTAAAACGTGAGGTCTATCAAGCGCAACAATTTTTCCCTTATCCATGATAGCGACTCTATCGCAAAGCTCGTCAGCCTCATACATGTCATGTGTGGAAATGAGCATGGTTTTTCCGTAGTCTTTCAAATCTCTGATGAGCTCCCAAAACTCTCTTTTGACGTTCGGGTCAAAACCCACAGTGGGCTCGTCTAAAATTACAATTGGGGGGTCGTGAATGATTGATGCAGCAAGATTTGCGCGTCTCTTCATTCCTCCAGAAAGCTCCTTAACTTTTCGCCGCATAAATTCCCCAATTCCCAAAAATTTGGAAAAAAACTCAACTCTTTCTTTAAACTTCTTTGAGCTTAACGAGTAAAGTGAAGCGGAAAAGGCAAAATTTTCGTAAACGCTCAACAAATCATAAAGTAAAGTTTCTTGGGGACAAAATCCTATGAAACTGCGAACCTTATAGGGTTCTTTGATAAGGTCAAAACCGAGAATGGCAACTTTGCCCTTGTCAAATCTTCTCAAACCACACAGTATTTCCATTAACGTGGTTTTTCCAGCGCCGTTCGGACCTAGCAATCCAAAGATTTCTCCTTCAAGAACATTGAAGGATACGCTGTCTAAGGCTGTGATTTCGCCGTAATGTTTCGTTAAACCTTCAACTTCTACAACCGTTTTTTCACCCATCAATTATCAACCTTAATCTGCCTAAAACGTTCCAGCAATCGCGTCTCTTGTTTAAAAGTGTTTCCTTCCGCAGAACTTAAGATAAAAGTTAATTAGGTTAAAATTAATGTATTTTCTTTTCAACACACATCGAACTTCATTGAGAAAAACGTAAAAGTTGTGGTTGCCTAATGGAACAAAAGTCCAAACTATATGTGACGCTGCTTACTGGACGAACAATAGAGCAGGGAGTGGCAAAAGAACGCGGAAAAGCCTCAAGCGAATATGCAGAAAGCGTTTCTGTTTGTTACATGGACCCGGAAGATATGAAACAGCTTGGAATTAAAGAAAAAACTAATGTTCAAGTTTCAACAGAATACGGTTCTGTCGTGGTTAAAGCCTTAAAATCGCTTAGGGCTCCGCATCCGGGAATTATTTATATTCCTTATGGTCCATGGGCGAACGTTGTGGTCAACCCTGAAACGCATGGTATTGGTATGCCATCATTTAAGGGAATTCCAGCAGAAATCGAGCCAACGCCAAACGTGCCCGTGCTAAATTTGGAGGGGCTCTTAAAGAAACAGTTTAGGAAGGGTTAAAATGCAAGTAGTTAAGGCTGTAACTTGTCCGGTTTGCGGCAGCTTATGCGACGACATCGAATTAACAATAGACAGCGGGAAGATTGTTAAGGTCAAAAATGGCTGCGCCATGTGCGAATCAAAATTTCTGGGATACTGCGGCGAACACAGAATTTTGAAGCCGCTTATTAGAAGAAATGGCGAACTCGTTAAGGCTTCTATGAAAGAGGCTATTGGAAAGGCTGCTGAAATCCTAGCGGAAGCCAACTATCCAATACTGTACGGGTGGAGCTCAACAAGCTGCGAAGCAACACGAGTCGGGCTTGAATTAGCAGAAGAAATCGGCGGAGTAATCGACAACACAGCAGTAGTATGTCATGGGCCATCCCTTTTAAGCGTTCAAGAAGTAGGAATTCCATCCTGCACTTTGGGACAGATTAGGCACAGAGCAGACCTTGTTATCTACTGGGGAAGTGACCCTTGGAGTGCTCATCCACGGCACATAGAAAGATACACAGCCTTTTCTGAGGGCAGATTTGAAAAAAGCGAGTGGAGAGGATACTTAACAAAACTAAAAGCTCTAATAGGTAGGAAGAAAATTGAAAGCACCTTGAGAAGGCTTTTCCTCAAGAAAAGGCCTTCGGTTTCTGCGGCTCCAGAAGGCAAGGTTTGCCCGACAATTTCTAGAGCTGGGAGAAAATTAATAGTTATTGATGTTAGAAGGACTAAATCTGCTGAAATGGCTGACTATTTCATTCAAGTTGAGCCAAACAAGGATTATGAGCTTCTCCAAGCCTTTAGAAGCCTCATTCGCGACCAAGAACTCGATGTTGACAAAGTTGCCGGCGTTCCAGTGGAACATCTTGAAGAAGTTGCCGATGCAATGGTCGGGTGCAGTTTTGGAGCGCTCTTTTTTGGTGTCGGTTTGACGATGAGTAGGGGTAAGCTGAAGAACATAGACGCTGCGCTTTCTTTGGTTCGCGACTTGAACATGCGCACTAAGTTCATAATAATGCCGATGAGAGGACACTTCAACGTCACTGGCGCAAACACTGTTTCCACATGGCAGAGCGGTTATCCTTACGCAGTGGATTTTTCTCTTGGCTATCCACGTTATAATCCAGGCGAAACATCAGTTATGGACGTTCTTTTGCGCAGAGAGTCAGATGCGGCTTTGGTTGTGGCTTCTGACCCCGTGGCGAATTTTCCAAGAAAAGCGGTTGAACACTTAGTTGAGAATCCGCTTATTGTGATTGACCCTCACATGAACGCTACGGCTCAGATGGCTGACGTTGTTTTTCCATCAGCATTTGTCGGAATAGAAGCAGAGGGAACAGCCTATCGCATGGACCATGTGCCGCTTCCGCTCAAAAAGGTTGTCGAACCACCGCGTGGAGTGTTTTCAGACGAGGAAATTTTGCGGAGGATTCTCTCCGAGGTCAGAAAAATAAAGAAAGCCAAAACCACGGAGGAAGCGTAAATGGAACTTCTGATAAAGAACGGTTTTGTCTACGACCCTCTCAACGGCGTTAACGGCGAAAAAATGGACATCGCCATTAAAGACGGCAAAATAGTTGACAAAGTCAACGAGCGTAAAGCACGGAAGATTGATGCTTCCGGAATGATTGTTATGCCAGGCGGAGTGGACATTCACTCGCACATTGCTGGTTCAAAGGTTAACGCTGGAAGACTTTTGAGACCTGAAGACCACTTTAAGGATTTTGAACCCAAAACGCTTGTGACAAGGTCTGGTGTGGGCTATTCGATTCCCTCCACTTTTACAACTGGTTACCGCTATGCTCGGATGGGCTACACAACAGTGATGGACCCGGCGATGCCTCCTTTAGAAGCCAAACATACGCATGAAGAGTTTAACGACACGCCAATAATTGATAAGGCTAGTTATCCGCTCCTCGGCGACTGGTGGTTTGTGCTTGAATATTTACGCGAAGGAAAAATTGAGGAATGCGCAAGGCACGTGGCTTGGATGCTAAACGCAACGAAAGGCTACGCGATAAAACTTGTCAACCCCGGCGGTTTGGAAGCTTGGGGTTTTGGTCACAACGTTAAGGGTTTAGATGATCAAGTTCCATATTTCTGTATCACACCCCGTGAGATTATACATGGGTTATCAAAAGTGAATAAACTGCTTAACTTACCACACACAATTCACGTTCATACTAACAATCTTGGAAAACCTGGAAACTACGTTACGGCTCTTGAAACAATGAAATGCGTTGAAGACTTAGCCCTTGAGAATAAGCCCGTGATTCACATTACACATTGCCAGTTCTCTGCCTTTAAGGGTGATGACTGGCGAACGTTTGAGTCTGGAGCTGAAGAAATCGCAAATTATGTTAATGCGCATTCTCATGTGACCATGGACATGGGTCAAGTAATATTCACAGACACGACGACAATGACAGCGGACGGCCCCTTCCAATACAATCTTTATGAACTTAGCGGAAACAAATGGGTCAACCATGACGTGGAAACCGAAACCAGCAGCGGAATAGTCCCCTTCCATTACAAGCGCAAAAGCTACGTCCACGCAGTCCAATGGTCAATTGCCTTGGAACTAGCCTTGCTAATCAAAGACCCATGGAAAATTTTCATGACAACAGACCACCCAAACGGCGGACCATTCATCGCATATCCAAAAATAATCGCGTGGCTCATGAGCAAAAAAGCCAGAGAAAATACTCTAAAGAAGATTAATCCAAAGGCAAGAGCCAGAAGCCTTCTACCATCAATTGACCGCGAACTAGGCTTTTATGACATGGCAATTATGACGAGAGCCGGACAAGCCAAAGCTCTGGGGCTCAAGAACAAGGGTCATTTGGGCGTCGGCGCAGACGCGGACATAGCCATATACAATTTTAATCCAGAAACAACAGACTCTTCTAAAAAGTATAAGAGTTTGAGAAAAGCGTTCAAAAGAGCCGCTTACACGATTAAGGATGGAAAGATAGCGGTTAAAGATGGCGAAGTTGTGAAGCATGTTGAAGGCTCCACAATGTGGCTTGATGTGCAAACCTCCGAGCCTGTTGAGATAACAGAGAAAATGAAGCGAAGATTCAAGGAATACTGGACGGTTGAATATGAAAATTATCCAGTAACAGAGCATTATCTTGAGGTTTCTCGCCAAATAATTGTGAAGGCTGATGTTTAATGATAACGCTGTATCCAAAAAAAGAGTTTAAATTTCCAACAATCGCCGACTGCATAAACCCAGAAGTTTTCCAAAACAAAAAACTCGAAGAAATAGCACGATTGAGCATCTGGGAAGGAAACAGACAGAAAAAACTTGCAGACCTCTTCAACATTGAAGAAACCCGAACAGAAAACCCCTCTGGAAAAGAAGTCATAACTATAAAGGGTGACGTAGGCAAAGTCCGCCGAATAGGCGCAAACATGAAAGATGGAGAAATAGTCATTCACGGAAATGTAGGAATGCATATTGGCGAAGAAATGAAAGGAGGCAAAATAACTGTGTACGGCAACGCTGGCGGATGGGCAGGGTCAATGATGAAAGGAGGAACCATAGAAATTCACGGGAATACTGACGACTATTTAGGAGCTCCCTACCGCGGATGCAGCGAAGGCATGCATGGCGGAAAAATAGTTGTCTACGGCAACGTTGGAAACGAAGCTGGTGCTCACATGAGGAAGGGCATAATCAAAATTTACGGAAACGCTGGACAGTTTGCGGGCTTCCGAATGCGTGACGGAACCATATACGTCGAAAAAGATTCTGAAGGCAGAGCGGGCGCTTGCATGACAAACGGGAAAATAATTGTCGGCGGGTTTTTAGAGTCTCTTTTGCCAACTTTCACAATCGACAGCGTCAAGGACAAGGTTAAAGTTGAAGAAGGCGAAACAGCCCAGGGACCCTTTTATCTCTTCTTGGGAGACTTAACGGAAAACGGAAACGGCAAACTTTATGTCTCCAAAACCAAAAATCCACATTTAAGCCACTACGAAAGGTTTCTCTAAACTGCTAAAAGTTAAGGAGAAAAGTTTCATGAAAGAAAAGTTAAGCGTTAACCGTTTGGCATGGAAACTTCTCGAGAAACTGTGTGCAGACCCTAATCTTTATGGAGTAAAAGTTGAGGAGACAGATTCTGGAACAGTCATTGTGGACGCTGGAATAGACGCTAAAGGCGGCTTTCAAGCGGGAAAAATCGTTACTGAAATATGTATGGGCGGATGTGGAAAAGCCAAAATAACCCACATGCAATATGGCGAATTGTGGCTTCCTTCAATATTCGTTTGCACAGACCATCCAGTCATCGCCACTTTGGGTTCACAGTTTGCCGGTTGGCAGATAAAAGAAGGCGACTATTTCGCGATTGGTTCTGGACCTGGAAGAGCTTTAGCGTTAAAGCCTAAGGAAATTTATGAAAAAATAGGTTATAGGGATGATTTTGATAAGGCGATTGTGGTTTTGGAAACTGAGAAACCTCCGCCAGAATCCTTGATAAACAGGCTTGCGAAAGATTGTAAGGTTTCATCGGGAAATTTGGCAATAATTCTAACGCCAACAACGAGTATAAGTGGGTCAACGCAAGTTTCTGGGCGAATTGTTGAAACTGGAATTCACAAGCTTAGCCGAGTTGGCTTGAACCCAAACGTGATTCGTTATGCTTGGGGTTGCGCTCCCATTTCGCCTGTCCATCCAAAATTTGCTAATGCGATGGCGAGGACGAATGATGCAATTCTTTATGGTGGAATAACCTATTACGTGGTTGAGTATGAAAATGAAGAAGAATTGAAGCGAATCGTGGAAAGCGCTCCTTCCAAAGCGTCTAAAGATTATGGGAAACCTTTCATGGAAATCCTCAAAGAAGCAAACTACGACTTCTACAAAATCGACCCAAACCTCTTCGCGCCAGCAATCGTTATCGTTAACAACGTAAAAACTGGCAAGCTGTTCAAAACAGGAGAAATTAATGTAGAAATACTGACAAAATCTTTGATTAGCTAATTGCTACTTTTTTGCCAAAAAACCTGCCTATGAACTCGTTAAAGCCGCGGTTGCCTATTAACGCTCCCATTAAAAAGCTCATTATGACTATTTCTAGCACGGCTTTGGGCAATATGTAGTAGATGAATATGAACGCTCCTCCACTTCCTAAGAAGAAGGGCATTAAATAAGCAAAGTATGCATAAGTGTAGAGGCATTCTGGGATATAAGAAATGAAAGTTGCTGGAATAGCAACAATCGATGAATACTGTCTTTCGCGTAAACGCAAACTTTTAGAGAAGATTCCTGCAGCCAAACCAGTCAAAGCCTTTCCAAGCGGCAAACCAACAAGTCCTAACCATGAACCCATACCTAACGGTCCAAACATTATTCCTGGAAATATGCCTACGAAAAGTCCAGAGACAAAACCTATTATGGGACCGCCATAGAATCCGGCGATATATGCTGCTACGAGAGAGAAGTCAAGAGCTACTCCTGGGGCAAGTTGTCCTGTGTAGTAGGATATTGCAAATAGAACGTTTCCAAGCACTCCCATCATTAGTATGAATGAAACTATTTTCGCGTTCATTCTTCTTCCTCTTTAAAGTGTTTGTAAGTTTTGGCATTAATTATTTAAGAGTAGCTACTCAAAAAAGAGTATTGCGGAATACGCGAAAACTTGAAAAATAAATATTGCTTATGCATATCCTCTAGTGGGAAACATCTTTGACCGAAGTTGTAAAGTTCTCCTCAAAGGAAATCAAAGGCTGGCTTGAAAAAGAAACAAGCTCCATTTTCATACCAGTTCACGCCAAAGCAGAAAAACTGCTTGGAGAAATGCGTAAAGCACTTGAAAGTCTTTCCGACTCTTCAAAAATGCTTCTTGATAACAGCGCTAAAGAAATTGAGAAACGAAACATGAAAACTTACGGCAGAGCACGCGCCCTAAACAAGCTTGCGCACATGTTCATTGACAGGCTAAGGCAGATTAGAGTTCCAGAAAAAGTTACCTACGACAGCCTTCAACAATTTTTTCAAGAAACCCAAAAAGCGTTCGCAGTAACCGAAGTTGATATTAGAAACTGGTTTCCACGAATATCGCCATTCTTTATTCTTGACAGAAGAAAATTCCAACTTGTTTTCGAAAGGTCAAAAGAGCTGCTTAAAATGCTTGGCGATTTTCTAGCGAGAGAATACGTTAAAACGAAAACTTTGGAAGAAACCTTCCAACTCATAGACAAACTTCACTCCCTCGAAAATCAACTCGTAGACCTAAAAGAACACAAACTAAAAACTGAAAATGAAAAGGCTTTGGTTAAGAAGGAAATCGCTGACACGCAACAAAAAATTGCCGAATTAAAAAGCAAAGGTGGCATAGGTCAACTAAGCCAAATAGACGCTGAAATAGAAGCTTTAAGCATGGAAGTAAAACATAGCCTAGGACACTTACAGAAACCCTTCATAAAACTCCAATCACTAACCCTTCACGGCAGCGGAAGCGGATTAACCCCCGAAGAAGTCAAAAAACTTAGTCAGTATTTGGAGAATCCTTTTGAAGCTCTTGCAACCGAAGAAAATGGTTATCCGCTGTTAAGACAGATTTTGCAAAAACTTGACCGCGGGTTGTCGGAAGATAAGCTTAAGCTTAAGCCAGATAAAACGCGAAAAGCCAAACAAGCAATAGAGAATATCCTCAACAAGAATTCCTTAGAAGGTCTCCATCAAAAGTGCGTTAACTTGAGGATGCAGAAAAGTCAGCTTTCAACATCTTCAGAAGTGGCTGAAACAAAAAACAACTTATCCAAGCTTCAGGAACAGCTTGAAAATCTAGAACGAAGAAGCAAAAGCATTGAGTCAGAAGAAAACGCTGTAGAACAAGCACGTAACGAAACGCTAGAAAAAATTCGCGCTCACAAAAGTCAAATAGAAAAGAACATTTTCAGTTTTATGGGAAGAAAAGTTCGCATCGAATAGTTTGAAGGCTTAACATTTGCAATTTGACCTTACACAAATTGTCAAGGAAGCTTTAGAAGTCAAATCTGACACTTTTATGAATTTGGTTGAAGACGCTACACGTGTGCTTTGCAAAGAAAATGGAAAAGTTGGCAATCTCGACATTTTAGGAAGACTGGTCAAACTCAAACCTCTGGGCGAAGCGCTGGTAATCGGCGACTTGCATGGAGACCTAGAAAGTCTAATCGACATACTTAAAATGAGCAATTTTCTCCAGAAAATGAGCCAAAACACTGATGCACTTCTAGTTTTTCTTGGCGACTATGGAGACCGCGGCGAATACTCCACAGAAATCTACTACACCGTTCTGAAACTGAAACTGCTTTTCCCAACACAGGTTATTTTGATGCGCGGAAACCATGAAGGACCCGAAGACCTCATGGCTTCTCCGCATGACTTGCCCGTGGAGTTTGAAGTCAAATTTGGCGAAAAATGGACAAGCGTTTACGCGAAAATTCGTGAGTTGTTTGCTTGCCTTTACAATGCTGTTTTGGTGGAAGAGCGCTACTTAATGATTCACGGAGGCTTACCTTCTCAAGCAAGAACCATTGAAGACTTGGCATTTGCTCATGCTACGCATCCGAAACAGCGAATACTTGAAGACATTTTGTGGAGCGACCCAAACGATACAGTTAAAGAATTATGCGCGTCGCCGAGAGGCGCGGGAAAACTATTCGGCGAGAAAATAACTAATGAAGTGTTAGAGAGGTTCAATGTTAAGATTCTGATAAAAGGACACGAGCCCAGCGAGGAAGGTTTCAAAATCGACCACAATGGTAAAATTTTAACCTTATTCTCTCGGAAAGGGTCACCATACTTCAATGTTTCTGGTGCTTATTTGAATGTGGAACTTTCCAGAAAATTCCAAAATGCAAAAGAACTAATCCCTTACATTCACAAATTCTAACCTGCTATTTGGCTCAGCAATCACTTGGCAACGATAAAAACCAATTCTGATTTAAATTCCAGTCGCTGAATGTTCCGGTTTTTCTTTTCTATTGACTTATTAAATGAAGTCTTATAGTGTTTTTGCATGTCCTTTTCTCGTCTTCCCGAAGTTTTAACGGGAAAAGACACAACAAGAAATTTCGAGTTAAGCACTTCTAAAGTTTTTAATCCAGCCGATTTCTGGATTTGTTCGAGGCATGGTAAAGTGTTGAACACAAGCCAAGTCCGTTTTTAATGCACGCCAGCATTTTTTACACGGAAACTTTAAGAATGCAGTCTCGTAGCATCTTTAACGGATTTAAACTTGAGAAGGTTCGTTTTTGAAGATTGGAGTTGTAACGCGAAATAGAAACTCATGGAGTTCAACACAACTTCGAGAAGCACTAGCTAGACATAACATTCCTCATTTATGCTTTAGTTTTCCACGGTTAGCTGCTCGCGTCGGATACAAACCACACGTAAACCTCGGTAACTTCGCCCTTTTAGAAGAATTGAACGCCCTAATAATCCGCCCAATCGGAAGAGGCTCACTAGAAGAACTAGTTTTCAGAATGGACATGCTTTACAGACTTCAACGCTTAGGCATGTACGTTATAAATCCTCCTGAAGCAATCGAACACTGCGTTGACAAATACGACATTCTTGCAATTTTGGAAGAAAACGGCATACCTGTTCCACGCACAACCGTCACTGAAAATGTTAATGAAGCTTTGAAGGCTTTTGACGAGCTCGGCGGAGATGTTGTTGTCAAGCCGCTTTTCGGTTCAAGAGGTATAGGCTCCACTCGAGTTACAGACGCGGAAATTGCCCACACAGTTTTCCGAAACATAACGTTTTATCACGGCGTAATATATCTTCAAGAGTTTGTGCACCATGGCTTTTCAGATATTCGCGTTTTCGTTATTGGCGACCGCGTGGTGGCTGCTATGCGTCGTGTTGCGAGCAGTTGGAAAACAAATTACAGCCAAGGCGCTAAGCCATTATCAGTAGAGCTTGAGAAGACACTTGAGGATATGGCGGTTAAATCCGCACAACTCATTGAATGTAAGGTTGCGGGTGTAGACATTCTAGAAAGTCCGAGAGGACCCTTAGTCGTGGAAGTTAACAGTCAACCTGGATGGAGAGGGCTACAATCAATTACAAAAGTTAACATTGCAGACGAAATTGTCAATTTTGTCGTGTCAGAGCTGAAAAAATAGGAGAGACTTGTTGAAATGTGCGAAGTGGAAATTGTTAAAGTTGACGTTTCAACAAAAAAAGTTCAAAAAATGAAGGATTATGTTGCAGAAGAAAAGCCTCTGCCTATATTCATAAACAGAACCCACTATGCAACCATTTACTGTTCTCCAGCAAACCTCAAGGAGTTGGCGGTTGGCCACCTGCTAACGGAAGGCATTATAAAATCGGTTGACGAAATTGAGAGCATAGTTTTCAAAGCAAATAATGTCTGCCATGTTAAACTAAAACCAAACATAGACTTGGAAGAGAGACTGAAACTTTCTCGACATTTTTCACGCATAATTCTCTCCGCCTGTGGTGGCCCATACCAACCTTCAACTAGGCTTCCAAAAATAAAGTCACATTTGAAGATTAAAGCTGAAACAATACTCGAGTGTGTCAGAAACCTAAACTTTACGGCTGAGACTTTTAGAAAGACCGGCGGAACACACGCGGCAGCGATTTACAAGAGAGACGGGGTTCTCGTGGCATTCGCCGAGGATGTTGGACGCCACAACGCGGTCGACAAAGTAATAGGCTCTTGCGCTCTAAACAAGATTGATTTCAGCGATTGTTTGCTTGTTTTGAGTGGACGACTAACAGGCGACATGGTCTTTAAAGCTGCCAAAGCAGGTTTGCCAATAGTGGCTTCATTGGCTGCTGCTCTAGACTCTGGAATCGCTGTTGCCAAGAATACAGACTTGACTTTAATAGGGTTTGTTCGCGGAAAACGCATGAACATCTACAATTTTCCAGAAAGAATTCTCTCATAAGGGTCGTCAGCCTTTTCTGGAAACGGCATCTCTTTTCCGTCCTTAACGAGGATGCGGCGTGATTTTTTCGTGAACACTCCCAAAGAACTTGCTTCAATACCCTTTGCGAGCAGTTCCTTCTGAACCTTGTCTTTTGCTTCTGGGTTAACAGCCGCCAGTATTGTGCCCGTTGAAGACATTGAGAGTATTTGTTCATTTGAAAGCTTAAAACATTCGCATAAAGTTTTGACTTCATTTTCTATTGGGATTTTTTCGAAATTTATTTTGAAACCGACTTTTGACGCTTCCGCCATCTCATTTAACGCTGCAGTTAGCCCGCCTTCTGTGGCATCATGCATGGCGTGCACACCACCAATCTTGGCAAGTAGCAACGCCTCTTTAACGCAACTCTGCGTTGTGACAAATTCTGAAAGTTCTCGGGTTCTTGTCTCTCCAAAGAGTCTTTCAGCCAGTGCTGTGTGCGTTAATGCAAAGTTTACTGCTATTTCTAGGCCGATTGGTTTGACGCATAAAATGTGGTCTTCTGGTTTAGCACCGCCGGGAGTAATCAATTTTTCTTTTTCTATTGTTCCGTATGCGGTGCAAACGCCAACAAGCGTTGACAGTCCTTGGTAGGTTCCTGTATGTCCTGTTACAACAGCCATTTTTAACTCGTCAGCTGCTTTACAAGTTTGGCGCATAATGTTGTAGAAAGTTTCGGGCTTTGTTAATGACGCACCTAGAAGGTTTATTGTGCAGAATTCTGGTTTCGCTCCGAAAAGCGCTACGTCAGAAGCCGCGTAGTGTATTAGTAACCATCCGAACCATTTTTCTGGAACGCCAATGCACGGGTCAGTTGAGACAACTAAATACTTATTGTCTAGCAAATGCACGCCTGAATCAAATCCTGGTAAAGGCGGAACGACAACTCGCGAATCTTTTTTTATACAGCTTAGAAGTTTCTTCAGCTCTTTAGTGGCTAGCTTTCCCATTTTTCCAACAGATCCGGTTATTTTCTTAACAGTTCAATTCCCTTGCTTGTTATTTTGAAGGGAATCCATTCAAGAGGGTGATGGCATCCTTCCATTTTGACTATGCGAAGTTCGCGCTGGCATTTTTCCTCGTTAAATCTGAAGTAGAAAATGTTGTGAGCTTTGTTCAAGTCTAAGTCTGTGGCTCGTTGAGTTGCAATGTCCTTTTGGGTGGCTGCTGTCATTATGTCGATGTTGACTATGTTGTCGTAGTGGCACCAGTTAATTGTCCAATCTTCAATAGGCTCCATATATTTCAAGTCGTACAAGGCAAAGAGTTGTTCGCTGAAGTCTCCTGCGGCAAATCGTGTCACCTTTTTTTCAGAAATTAATTGGTCTATGCGTTTCATTTCTTCGAAGTTATCCAAGCTAAAGTATATTACTCGAGGGTCTTTTGGGTAAGGTTCAAAATGTGGGAAGGCTTGTATTGCGATGAATTTGCCTTTGTCAATGTAGGGTTCAATGTTCCATCCGAAAGATTTGAAGTATGCTATTAAACGTGGAAACGGTTTGTCCATGACATCATAAGCTACTGTTTCGCCTTCCTTCAATCCTTGCCAGAGAAACTGCATTGCAAAAACAGTCTTTCCCGTTCCTGATGGACCATAGAGAATGTTTCGTGAGCCCGATTCGATTCCGCCGCCTATTAATTCATCAAAGCCCTTAATCCCTGTCTTCAACTTCGCCATTTTGGGCTCGCTCTCATAGAAATATTTTCAGCAATTTGCTTTCTTGCAGCAGATAAATTATGTAGATGCTTATTGCAAGCTCTGGTAATATGTACCCTCCATTGTAGAATGCTGAGTATACTATTGGAGACATTCCTTCTGGCGCATAGCTGCCAAAGAAAATCACGCCTGAAATGAAATGTGCTAGGAAACGTCCCCAAATGCCTACATTGACACCGACGAACGGGCGATTTTGGAAGAAACCAGCCAATCCAAGCATGCCAAACGCGATTGGGTAATCCAGTAGCACTTGAGCTGGGTGGTATATGAATGGCTCAACCGCTAACTGTACAAGACCATAAACCACCGCTGCAAACAAGCCTACCTTTGCCCCTCTTCTTAACGCCAACCAGAGAATTGGCACCATTGAACCAGCAGTCACAGATCCACCTTCTGGAAAACTGAACACCTTAATGTAGCTCAACGCAGTCGCCAAAGCAACAAAACTTACAACTTCCGCAATTATTTTAGTTGAAGATGTAGCTTTACTTTCTTTCATGTTTTTTCCCTCCGCCAGTATTACCTGGATCAGGTTCTAAGGGTCGACAGCTCTCAGCCGTCCTCTCAGCCGGGTCACTTTCCCAGCTCCCCTAAACCTTGCGGGGGATAATGTTATTTAGTTGTATATTTATTTTTCCTAAAGTTAGCGTGTGTTGGGATGTTGTAGCATGAAGTCTTTGCCTAAGGAATTTGACATCATCAAGATTGAGCGGAAGTGGCAAGAGAAATGGGAAGAAATGGGTGTTTATCGTTTTGACTGGAAAGATACGAAGCGTCCAGTTTTCAGTATTGACACTCCGCCGCCGTATCCTTCTGGCGAGTTTCACATGGGAAACGTGTTAAACTGGACATATTTTGACATAGTTGCCAGATACAAGCGCATGAGAGGCTACAATGTTTATTTTCCGCAGGGCTGGGATTGCCACGGTTTAGGCATTGAGGTTCAGGTGGAAAGAGAGCATAAAGTCAGAAAGAGAGATGTGCCTCCGGACAAGTTTCGGAAATGGTGTGAAGAGCTTGTTGAAAAGTACATTGCGATGATGAAGGAGGGCGTGATACGCTTAGGATGCAGCGTAGATTGGACAACGGAGTACCGCACGATGAACCCGGACTACTGGAGATGCACACAATTGAGTTTCATAATTCTGTACAAGAAAGGCTTCATGTATCAAGGAACACATCCGGTGAATTGGTGTCCCCGCTGCGAAACAGCAATAGCGGATGCAGAAGTGGACTATGAAGAACGAGAAGGCACACTTCACTACATTAAATTTCCATTAGAAAACAGCAGTGAGTATTTGCTTATAGCCACGACACGCCCAGAATTCATACCTGCATGCGTTGCAGTGGCAATTAACCCATCAGATGACAGATTCAACAAGCACATCGGCAAGAAAATAACCGTGCCAATCGTGAACCGCACAGTCGAGATAATCCCAGACGAAAACGTTGACCCGTCCTTTGGTACGGGCGTGGTGATGATTTGCACCTACGGTGACAAAGAAGACGTGAAAACCGTAATCAAACACAAACTCCCCGTCATAGGGCTCTTAAACGAGAATGGAACTATAAACGAGAACGGCGGCAAATACGCGGGCTTAACAATAAGCAAAGCCAAAGAAGCCATAGTAAAAGATCTCCAAGCCGCTGGATTGCTGGAGAAAACTGAACGTATTAAGCAGGAAATAGGCGTATGCGACAGATGCGACGCTCCAGTGGAAATACTTGAACGCAAACAATGGTTCATGAAAACACGCATCCTAACCGACAAAGTTGAGGAAAAAGCAAAACAAATCACGTGGTACCCAGACTACATGAAAATCCGCTTAATAGATTGGGCACGTTCGCTTGACTGGGACTGGGTGATAAGCCGCCAACGCGTTTTCGGAACACCCATACCCGTTTGGTACTGCAAAAACTGCAACGAAGTAATCTTGGCAGATGAAAGGTGGGTTCCAATAGACCCGAAACTCGAAAAGCCACGAATAGACAAGTGCCCAAAATGCGGCGGTAAAGAATTCATTCCAGAACGCGACGTTTTCGATACGTGGATGGATTCTTCAATTTCTTGTGCCGTGCATGCTGGTTGGCCAGACCGCGAAGACTGGAGAAGATTGTTTCCGGCGGACTTGCATCCTTCTGGCATAGACATTATTCGAACTTGGGCTTACTATTTGATGGTTAGACACTTGGCTTTGTTTGACGAGGAACCCTACAAAAGCTGTTTAATTAATGGTATGGTTTTGGGTTCCGACGGCAGAAAAATGAGCAAATCATTGAAAAACTATGTTGCAGCGCCCGACGTGCTGGACAAGTACGGTACAGACGCTGCTAGACAATGGGCTGCTGGCGGTGGAGCAACAGGCTCAGACATTCCCTTCCGTTGGCCTGATGTTGAATATGGAAAACGCTTCTTGACTAAACTCTGGAATGCCGCAAAATTCGTTAGCAGTCAACTTGAAGATTACAAAGAAGACGAAGAGTACGAGTTGCAACTTCTAGACAAGTGGATTCTAAGCAAGGCTCAAAAACTCACGCAACGAGTGACAGAAGCGTTAGAAAAATGCCAATTCAACATAGCCCTTGAAGAAATTCGTAACTTCACGTGGCACTTGTTCTGTGACCAATACATTGAAGCCGTGAAGGACAGGCTTTACAAGCCAGAAGTTTACGGAGAAAAAAAGAGGAAAGCAGTTCAATTAACGCTCTATAATGTTCTCTACCGCATAATTCAGCTTCTTGCTCCAATATCGCCTCACATTACTGAGGAAATCTACGACGCAATCTACAAGGAAGAAGTGGGCGAAAAAAGCTTGCAATTGACCGCATGGCCAACACCAGATGAGAAACTGATAGACGAGGGTTCGGAGAAGAAAGGAGATTTGGTAATGGCTGTCATAACCGAGATTAGACGCGAAAAAGCAGAGAAAAGAAAACCCTTAAACGCGCAAATAAAAAAGCTAAAACTTTACGCTGGAAAAAGCGAATTCGCCAGAATACTCAGCGAAAGCAAAGAAGACATTAAGGGAACATGCAAAATCACTTACATGGAGATTTTGTCGGAAAAGGGTAAAGGCAGACAGATCCCAGAGAATCTAGCGATAAGTTTTATTTGCGAATACTAGCATTACATCTTTTTAACAAAACATTAGCGCATTTTCTATATTCGTTCTATTCTTCACAGAGGTATAGTTAACAGTGAGTGTGAAATGACTAATAGAGAAAAGGAGATTTTTGTATACTTGTTTATTAAACCGATTGATCTTGCATTGCGCAGTTTATTCAAAGATTTTGTCATCTAAAGAATTTTTAGTACAATTAGTGAATCAATTGAAAGTATATTTTGGCTTTTCATAGAATGCTTTCTTATTTTGTTGTTATCACTATTCGATAATTTGTATATTTTATGTATCTTTTGATAAAAAAAATGATAATTTTATTTTAAATAGAACAAATATCCGTAAAATATATAAATCATTCCAGAGTCTATTGTTAGATGTAAATCAGAAGGAGAAAGGAAGATGTAAAAAAAGGAATAACAGCAGTGATGCTCGCAATAATTCTTCTGAGTACATTTTCAAGATTAGTTCCCATATCGCCTATCAACGCAGAAGGTGAATCATCTGAAACAATAGATGTTTCTCTGCCAAAACAGCTTACAACAGATCCGAAGTTTGACAGGAATCCAAGTTTCTTCAAAGCAAATGATGGAACATGGTGGGTGTTCTTTGCTCGCGGACGCGGTGATCCATCATTGCCTGGTTACAATCCTGATACTGATTATTATGACATCTGCTATGTCACGTCCACAGATAACGGGTTAACATGGACTGAAGATGCATTACCGACCATTCCTGCTGGTCATGGCATGGGCGCTTTCACCCCTGCAGCTTTTCAAGATAGCAGCGGCAAGATTTGGGTCTTCTACGCAGCAAATGGGGTAGGCGTTTTCTATTTCACTTCTACAGATAATGGTGCTACATGGACAGGACCAACCGCTGTACCCAATGTTCCCGGCTACACTATAGATAATCACATGGACGCTATAAAGGCCAACAACGGCGATATTTGGATTTTCTTCACGTGCTACCCTGATAATGCCCTATACGCAAGAAAATATGATGGCACAAGCTGGTCAAGCCTCATATTCGTAGCAGACCCACTCAGTTACACCGCCACTCCAAGAGCGTTACAAGAAGAAAGCGGCGCATTCAAGATTGTTTACATCGCCGGGGATCCACTTCAGATATATTTGGCTACTTCAACCGATGGCATAATCTGGACAAACTCCCCGATCATAAACACTCCAAATGATGACTATGACCCAGCGCTAGTAAAAGATGGCACAACATGGCGAATATTCTTTGCACCCTACGTTCCAGCTAATGACCATCAATGGTTAATGACTGTATCTTCAGCTGATCTTACCACGTGGTCAACCCCTGTGTATGTAACTGCTGGATACCATGGATCTAACAAGTGGTGGGACTTCTATCCTGAAGCAGTTAAAATTGGATCCGACTTGCTGCTTTTCTATGCGTCAATGAGAGACGGAGCGCAAAGGGGTGACGGCGAAATATACATGTACAAGGTAGACTGGGACTTAACACATGATCATTATGAGGCTATTCAACCAGCAATAGACGCCGCAAGATATGGAAAAAAGGTGAAACCTCTGGAAACGTGCAAAAAATCGATGGAATCCTTGTGGACTGTGACCGCGATGCTTTGCTATTTCTGGTTGAACAGAAGGGAAACGTTTGCCACACCGGAAAGGAAACTTGTTTTCACAATTGGCTCAAGGAAGCGCGCAGCTTAGAGAAAACTGAAAAATAGAACTCTCCAAAGCAACCGCCAAAAAATAAACAAACTGAAAGACTGGTGATAATAGTACCGGAATGGCGTCAAAAACTGAGTTCAAAGAAATCTTTCAATTCAAAGAAACGAACTGCACCATAATAAGCGACAATAAACGCGCAATTAAAAGAGCCATCGTATCAATCAAATACCACCGAAAGAAAATAGAGGAGTACGCTAAGAGCCATCCTCTATTCTACTATTCTCTCAAGCCAATTCCAGTGAGCAATGCCCCTCTGGCAGTTAGGATTATGGCTGAAGCGGCTGAAAAGGCAAACGTCGGCCCTATGGCTGCTGTCGCAGGAGAATCTCCCTAAAGGCGCTGTTTCTATTACATGTGTAATAGGCACTCTCAAGTCTTAGGTGCAAGTCTCCCTTAGATCATCCTAGCCGCTTGATTATCTTCGCCCTCTAGCTGGCATAAACTCCAGCTGATAGCGAGCCTCGCTCCCTCACCTTCAGGACCATCAACAGGCACAGACTTGTTCTTCCCAAGCACGGGCTCACCAGTATTGACAATTTACTACATGTGTAGTAGATGCCATAAACGGTTCATGGGGAAGCCTTTTCAGAGCTTTTCGCATTCAAACTTAACTTCTCAATAAGCTTTCTATTGTTTTGCCGAAATTTGTTAGTTTCCAATATTCAA
>JABFQP010000007.1 GCA_019685655.1 Candidatus Bathyarchaeota archaeon A05DMB-5
GTAGCCCGGGAGAGATTCGAACTCTCGTCAAGGGCTCCAGAGGCCCTCATGCTTGACCGCTACACCACCGGGCTTTCACTTATCATTAGAACACTAAAAGTTCTCTGTAATAACTTTAATGTCGAACAAAAAAGAAAAATGTGGGAATTATTTTTTTATTTTCATTGCTTCTTCGACGCAATAGCATTCTTGACTGCTTGGGTTCCATTCTTCGCAGCGCCAGAGCGTCTGCACCACAGGATTTAGGTTTTTGGAAAAGCGTCGCATGCAGAAAACTTGGTTGGGATAATTATACGCGTTGTGGTTGCCACAGTTTCCACAGAACTTCTGTTTCTCCTTCGCCATTTAGCTTCCTCCAACTCCGACGCTTCTACGTTTTAGGTATGGCACTCGCTTGAAGTCTTCGCCCAATCTTTCGAGAACCGAAGCAACCATAATTGGAAAGACTATCATTGCATCGCCTATAACCATGACCTTATCCGCCTTTTCTTTCACTTTCCCCCAGCTAACCGTCTCTTCCAATGTTGAGCCAGAAAGCCCGCCAGTTTCTGGACGATCCATCGTTATTATCACAGCGTAATCCATGCCTTTTTTGGACGCAAGCGCAGCTGATTGCACAGTGTTTCTGGGTACCCCGCCGCCAATTACTATCATACCGTTTTTTGGAGAGCTCTTACAGATATTGCATATTTCTGGCACATCCTTGAAGGCGTTTACTACCAATTTTTTAGGATTATTTTTTCGTGAAGAATGAAGCCAGTATATGAATCCAAATTCTGCGTCGCGAACTGCAGGAAGGAATATCGGCACTTTCGCTTCGTATGCCGCTCGCAAAATAGAGTTTGGGTCGTTGAGTCTTTTGCCTAATTCCCATGCGAATTCGTTTGAGGATAAGCCTTCACGGTCATTTTCAGCGGCTATTTCATCGTATATTTCCACAAGTTTGTAGTCTAATTTTACGAAGTCTTCTTCGGGCACAAAAACATCGTAGATGCGGTATATATGATACTTGTACAGCATATTGTCGTCCACATTCCAATGTCCCTTATAATGATGCCCGCCAAGAGCTTCTATTGCATCATGCACCATGTTTGCTCCAGTGCTCACAACCACATCAACAAGTCTCTCGTGAATTAAATCTGCAACAAGCGAACGCATCCCAGCAGGAACAACAGCACCAGCTAAAGCCAAAAATACTGTGCATTCCTTGTCGCGTAACATGCGCTCGTAAATATCACATGCCGTTGAAAGTCTTCCAGCACCAAACGAGCCCGAATTTTGAAATTGACGGATCAGCTGGTCAATGGTTAGTTTTCCATTGATTTTTATGTGCTTTACTGGTTCGAGAAGAAAATCTCGCCTCCGAATCAATTTCTTCACTTGGCTTTCTTTTTCTTGTTAATTAAAGAAAAGTTTTTCTATAGAAAAGAAAATTAGCCAAAATAATTATACCCTTAACAATTGAAAACTGCTTTCATCACTGAAGGTTCATAATGCAAAAAATGATGTTTGAAATCTCAAATTCTATTCCCCTAGTCGGCTGTATCGCATTCGGCTTAATTGACAGAGGAACAAACCTAATACAAATCCGCCCAGTTTCCACCTGCCCACTTTCATGCGTGTTCTGCTCAACCGATGCTGGTCCTAAATCTCGAATACGCCAGACAGAGTACGTAGTACCCATGGATTATTTAATTGAAGAATTCGAGAAGCTGGTCGCCTTTAAAGGCGAAAAGCACATTGAAGCGCATATTGATACTGTCGGAGACCCAATAACTTATCCGAAAATTGCAGAGCTTGTTTTCTGTTTAAGTCAAGTTAAAGGCGTAGAAACAGTTTCTATGCAAACGCATGGCTCAACATTGGACCTGAACCTTTTGAATAAACTTTGCGATGCTGGCTTGACACGGATAAACCTTTCGTTGGACGCTGCAGAGCCAGCGCTGGCTAAAAAATTGGCTAATACCGAATGGTATGATGTTGAAAAGATTACGCAATTAATGAATCATATTGTGTCAAATACAAAAACCAACTTACTTGTCGCTCCAGTATGGGTTCCAGAAATGAATGATAAAGAAATTCCGAAAATAATATCTTTAGCGACGAAGCTGGGTGCTGGAAAAGTTTTTCCTCCTTTAGGCATCCAAAAATATGAAGTTCACAAGCACGGAAGAAAAGCTGAAGGAGTTAAACCTATTCCGTGGAGAAAATTTTATGAACAATTAAGAATGTGGGAAAAAGAGTTTAAAGTTAAACTTGTGCTAAACGCGAAAGATTTTGGGATTCACAAGAAACCCATGCTTTCAATTCCTTACAGGAAATTTGAAACTTTAAAAGTTGAGGTTGTAGGACCTGGTTGGCTTAAAAGAGAGAAATTGGCAGTTACGCCGAGAAGAGATAGATGTTTAACCCTTATTAACGCTGAGGAAATTCCGTTGGGGGCTAGGTTGAAAGCCAGAATTGTAGCTAACAAACATAACATTCTAATTGCTGAGCCAATCTGACTGAAGGATATGAGAACACGCGGCTATTTTACCACTAAAACTGGACAAGAAACGTGATGTATAACTCCGTCTGTCACGCTTCCCAAAAGCATCTCTCTCACGCGGCTTATGCCTCTGGCTCCGATGACTATTAGGTCATAGTTTCCTTCTTTTGCTACTCTGATAATTTCTTGAACAACATGCCCCTCTGTAAGTATCTTCTCAACTTGAACGCCTTCAGCCTTAGCTTTTTCTTCGCCATCTCCCAGAATTCGGTTGCCTACTTCACGGGATGCCTCAGCTACTTTTGAGATTTCTAAGGGAGTCATAATTGGCACTCCAGGCGGAGTCATGGTTGTCGGTTCGGGCATTATTATTGGTCTGATGGTGACGGAGTACACGTGAATTAGTGTTAGTTTTGCTTCAAATTTTTTGGCTATTTGAATTGCAACATTTAATGCTTTCAGTGAATGTTCAGATCCGTCTAATGGTACTAAGATTTTCTCAAACATTTTCAGCTTAACCTCAATTATAGATTACCTTTAACACCTTTAATATTTTCTTGCTTAAAATGCGTGAATGAGCAGATGATTAATAGTGGTATAGTAAAAAGTGTAATGGGTTGTCGCATTTTGATGTTGTGTTTCTACAGAAGCGAAAAGTCTGTGGCTTTAATTTTTCCTTTCTGGTCCACGATAACCTCAAATTTTTCAGCCCAAGGATGCCCTTCTAAGTCTATGGGGCATGTGCCTCTAATTATCCATTCTCCGTTTTTCTGTTCAACCGAGGAAATGTCTATCCTTTCCGTGTTCTTCCTTTTCTTGATGAACTCGACAACTACTTGTTGAGCAGTTTGTGTGGAAACGGAGTTGCTGTTCTTCATTTATTTTTCCTCTCCATTTTTTGGTGTCTTTGTTATTTGTTAAGGGTGGCATTAAGGGTTATGAATGAAAAATCGTTAGTGAAACTAAATATAGGTTTGATTTTGTACACATTCTTTTTCTGCGATAGATTCAAATTAGCAGAAACCATTTTTTACTTAGAAATGTGCGGAAAAGGGAAGTATGGCAGAGAAAAAACGTGTAATCTTCCATGTGGATATGGACCAGTTTTTCGCTGCTGTTGAGGAGAGAACACATCCAGAGTATAAGGGTAAGCCGGTGATTGTAGGTGCTGATCCAAAGGAAGGAAGAGGCAGAGGAGTTGTAAGCACATGTAATTATGAGGCTAGAAAGTTTGGTGTGAGATCAGGCATGCCAATTTCTAAGGCTTGGAAATTGTGTCCTAACGCGGTATATCTGCCTGTAAATTATGAGCTTTACATGAAAGTTTCTGAAGATATCATGAATATTTTGCGTAAATATGCAGACAAGTTTGAGTGTTGGGGGATAGATGAGGCTTTTCTTGATGTAACCGCAAAAGTGAAAGATTATGCTGAAGCAGAAGCCTTAGCACGTCAAATTAAGAATGAAATTTACGGAAAAGAGCAGTTGACTTGTTCAATTGGGGTTGGTCCAAACAAGCTTGTCGCAAAAATAGCCAGTGACTTCCAAAAACCAGATGGATTAACAGTTGTAAAGGAAGAGGATGCTGAAAAATTTTTGGCTCCTTTACCTGTTCGCAAGCTTCTGTGGGTTGGACGAAAAACTGAACAGAAACTGAAGGCTATGGGAATCAAAACCATAGGCGATTTAGCACGTTTTGACCCTACTGTTTTGACTGAGAAATTTGGGGTTGTAGGTACACAAATGTATTTGATGGCGCGTGGAATTGACAGAAGCGAAGTTGAAGAAAGAGGCGAAGTCAAGTCTATCAGTCGTGAAACCACTTTTGAAGAGGACACGTCTGATTTCGGGTTGATTTTAGACACTGCAGATAGACTTTCAGAAGAAGTGCTTAAGGACGTTTTAAGGCAAAATCTTTACTTCAAAACGGTCACGGTGAAAGTGCGTTACGAAAATTTTGAGACGCACACGCATAGCAAAACCTTGCCTTTCTTCACTAATCGACTACAAGATTTGAGTCACATAGCCAGAGAACTGCTAGAAGCGTATTTTAGACCTAATAGGAAAATACGACTTATAGGTGTGAGAGTTTCCAGTTTTGTATCAGGAGAAAAACAAAAAACACTGGCTTAATGGTGAAAATTCGTGTCATTTCCGTTTTATATTTGGGTATTTTTCTCTTATTTTTGCATCTGCTATTTTTGCAATCATCGCGTTTGAAATCAACACATACTTTACTCCGGTGAGTTCTGCAAGCTCTGCTGGTTTCTGGTCTTGCGTAATTAACAGTAAATCGTTTTTCTTTGCGTACTCTACAACATCTTTGTCTTTTGCTCCTTGTAATCCCACTTCTTGAGCTGTCACCACTTCCCATCCCAAAGTCTCAAAGTATTCTTTTAAACCCGCATACATCTCATCAAGCAAAAGCTTCAATGACGCCCACCTTTTTTCATTTTAGTGTTGATTCTTTCTTTATTTAGTTATCCTTTTCGTTCTATACTCAACAATAATTTTAATAAGCTCATAAGCAAGTCCATTAACATTAATTGTAAAAAAAGGGAAGAGAAAGTTGGCGCAAGTTTCCGGCGTAAAAGTGGTGCTCACAGCGTCAGCTACCGAAATGAGTGACTTTTACAATAACCCATTCATTGCGTTCGTTGCAGGTTTTGCTAAAGGACCTTTGCCCTTGTGGTTTGTGAGAAAAATGCTTTATCCACCTGTAGAGCGAACCCCCGATGGGAGAGCCAAGTACGCGCCTTATGGTCTGCGAAAGGTGGAAGCCATTCTTTTGGAAAACGGCTTCAGCGAGTCTGAAGTTGCTGTGGTACACCCGTTTGACTTAGACCTCTTCATCGGACCTAACACAAAAGCGGTAGGCATTTCTTCAATGGACC
The DNA here is from genome assembly GCA_019685655.1 of Candidatus Bathyarchaeota archaeon A05DMB-5. NCBI lineage: Archaea > Thermoproteati > Candidatus Bathyarchaeota > Candidatus Bathyarchaeota archaeon A05DMB-5. Next base: position 5,383 of record JABFQP010000007.1, read on the forward strand.
CCACAGGCATGGGTTACGTAAGCAAAACGTACTCTTCGCTTGTTGGCGGAGGAGAACCAATGAACGCCATCGAATTTAGAGAACTCGTAAAGCATCCAAGTATTCAGAGATTCAAGCCCAAGATTATTGTGGGCGGGTTTGGTTCATGGCAACTTGAACGCAAAAAAGTGGCAGACAGCTACGGCGTAGACTGTGTTGTTATTGGGGAAGGAGAAAAAGTTGTGGCGGACATTTTTAATAAAGCTGTGAAGGATGTACCTCTTCCCTCAGTAGTTCGTGTCACGAGAAGTCTTGAAAATGAAAACTCACCCATTATTAGACACGCGGCAATTCATGGCGCAGTAGAAATTTCTAGAGGTTGTGGACGGAACTGTCAGTTTTGCACGCCTACGATGCAGAAGAAACGTGATGTTCCACTGGAAAGAATAATGAGAGAAGTGGAAATAACTGTTAGGGAAGGCTGTTCAAGAATTACACTGGTCACCGAAGACCTTTTCCTATACGGCTCAAAAGATAAACGCTTCATACCCAATAAGGAAGCCATTCTAAAACTAGTAAAGAGCGTGGCTGCTTATCCAGGCGTTAAATCCATTCAACTTTCGCATACATCTCTTGCTCCTGTTGTCTGCGACCCCGGCATGATTAAGGAAGTTGCTGAAGTTCTCATAGAACGTTACTGGTACGCTCATAACAAGAAGCCAATTGTAACTTCTGAAACAGGAATAGAAACCGGAAGCGTTAGGCTTATGCGTAAGTATATGGCTGGAAAAATGCTTCCATATGAGCCTGAGCAGTGGAAGGAAATTGTTGCTCAATCGTTTGGAATATTAAATGACAATAACTGGTATCCGCTTGCAACGTTAATAATTGGGCTTCCAGATGAAAAAGAAGAAGACGTGCTTGAAACCCTTGAGTTGTTGGACGACTTAAAAGGTTACAATGCATTTTACGTGCCGCTATTTTTTGTACCGCTGGAAAACTGCTTGTTAATGGATAAGAGTGGAGCAGAACTCGATTCTCTTACTAAGGCTCGTTGGGAGTTTCTCACTCGCTGTTGGGAATATAACATTAGAATCTGGCGAGACACGTTCCTCGAAAACAGAATACACAGCCCACTTCTGTGCAGTTTTCTCAAGCAAGGAGTCATCCCAATAGCTGGAAAAATCGCTGGATATTATTACGGAGCGAAACACGGTGAACAAATGAAGAAAGCCATATGGAGAATGGCAACTGCTTAAAGCACGTTGCACTTTAAAACAGAAAATATCTTACCATTATAGGGTGAAGCGTTAAGTGATAGAGTCTTATGAATTTGGCTCAATAGTGATAAACGGGAAAAAATACATAAAAGACCTCATTATTTTCCCAGAAAAAATCCTTGACAATTGGTGGAGAAAAGAAGGACACTTGCTTAATGTAGAAGATTTAAAGGAAATTCTCAAACAAAAAACAAAACCAGAGATACTCGTAGTTGGCACTGGTTATTATGGAATTATGAAAATCTCGCCTGAAGTAAACGATATTTTAAAGTCTCAAACAATTAAGTTAATTGTACAACCTACTAAGGAAGCGTGTGAAACTTTCAACAAACTTTTAGGAACAAACAAGAGAATCGTTGGAGCTTTTCACTTGACTTGTTAAAAAATGTTAAGTTAGTCAAACACCATAACTTGAGACTGTGGAGGCTTGTCAAATGCATGCTCAATTGTTGCGAGAAGTCGAAGAAGAAGTCACAAACCTTCTCAGCGATTTGATTCGCATAAACACGACCAATCCGCCTGGAAACGAAACCGAAGCAGCAAAATACTTGGCTGAGAATTTAACAAAAGAAGGCTTCAAATGCGAGATTTTTGAGTCTGCGCCTGGAAGAGGCAGTGTAATCACATGTCTTAAAGGAAACGGCGAAAAACCAAGTTTGCTTCTGCTTTCACATTTGGACGTTGTCGCCGCGAACCCGAAAGAGTGGACTGAAGACCCTTTTGGCGGCTTAGTTAAAGACGGGTTTGTTTGGGGACGAGGCGCTTTAGACATGAAGTCCCTAACAGCCATCGAAGTCACAGTTCTGAAGCTTTTGAAAAGAAACAAGGTGAAATTGAAAGGTGACGTGATACTTGCTGCGACGGCGGACGAGGAAAAAGGCGGAGAAGCAGGTGCTGGCTGGCTAGTTCGCAATTATCCAGAGAAGGTTCATGCTGACTACGTGATAAACGAGGGCGGAGGATTGGCAATTCCAGTAAACGGCAGAAATATCTACACAATTCAAACTGCGGAAAAAGGGATTCTCTGGTTTAAAGTTAAGGCTAAAGGTAGACCAGGACACGGTTCTGTGCCCGGCGCAGCGGACAACGCCATACTGCGTATGAATAGAGTTATTGAGAAACTTGGAAATTACCGCTCAAAAATTAAGCTTGTGAACACTGTGAAGCAGTTTTTAAGCGAGATGGCAAGAGAAAACAAGAATGCAAATCAAGCTTTAACGCGTTTGCTTCAAAATCCAGATTCTGGCGACCAAATTTTGGATGCGTTAGCTCAGAAAGACGAGGCGATAGCGGAAGAGATTCGAGCAAAAATTCGAATGACAATCACGCCTACAATAATTCATGGTGGGGTGAAGGAAAACATTATACCTTCAGAGTGCGAAACCGTTTTTGATTGCAGAATTTTACCCGGGCAAACTCCAACGGACGCCCTTGCGGAGATAAAAGGTTTGCTGAAGGATTTTGAGCCAGAAAAATTAGTTTTCGAAGTTATACAAGCCAATGACCCTTCTGAATCGCCGACAAGCACGCCGCTTTATGAATTAATTGTTGATGTTTTGAAGGAATTTGAGCCAAACTGTTCCGTAGCGCCAACCTTGCTTACTGGCGGGACAGACTCTCGTTTTTTCAGGAAGATGGGCAGTGTATGCTACGGTTTTCATCCGATGCGTGCTGATTTGCCTTACAGCGAAATCTCAAAAATGACACATGGGATAGACGAACGAATTTCCATAGAAAACTTAGTGTTTGGAACAAGCGTGCTCTACGATATTGTTGAAAAATTCATGACTCGACGCTATTGTTGCGGGTGAAGTTATAAATACATGTTTTAACGGTCTTCTTATAATTACTTGTGAGAAGGGAGGCTTTAATGTGCCAGCAATAGAAGTTGGTAGAATCTGCGTTAAACTGCTTGGTCGAGAGGCTGGAAGAAAATGCGTAATAGTTGACATAATAGACAAGAGTTTCGTTCTAGTAACTGGTCCAAAAAGTGTTTCAGGCGTGAGGAGACGGAGAACAAATGTTAACCACATTGAGCCATTAATGGATAAAATAGACATTAAACGGGGCGCATCAGACGAAGAAGTAACAGAAGCGTTAAAGGCTGCTGGTAAGCTCGAAGAAATGGCTAAAATGGTTAAGCCCGCATTGGCTTAGTTTAAACTCTTATACTTCTAATTCTTTTTTGTACACTGTGGGAGTGAAAAATCCGATGCCTAGAACAGTTGCTCCATGGGAAATTGAACACAAATTAATAGTGAAAGCTGAAGACAAAACAAACCCGCGCTATGGACACATACCAGAAGAAAGACCTGCTGAGGAATACATCCGCTTCGGCGTCATAAACCTTGACAAGCCAGCTGGTCCCACAAGCCACGAAGTAGCTGCGTGGGTTAAACGCATACTCCATGTGGAGCATGTTGGTCACGGCGGGACTCTAGAGGCTTAAAAGCGTTAAGCCAGAGAAATCCCAACGTGACCGGTGTGTTGCCAGTAACCTTAGAGGAGTCTAGGAAGACAGTTCAAGCTCTACTTCATAGTGGGAAAGAATACGTCTGCGTTATGAAACTTCATGGAGACATAAATGAAGAGGCTGTTAGGGAAGTGCTGGCGAAGTTTGAAGACACAATCTATCAGCGGCCACCCTTGAGGGCTTCTGTTAAACGTCAACTGCGGACAAGAAAAATCTACTACATTGACCTTTTGGAGAAGGATGGGCGAAATGTGCTTTTCAAAGTTGGATGTGAGGGTGGCACGTACATACGCAAGCTCTGTTATGATGTTGGAGAAGTTTTAGGCTGTGGCGCGCATATGCAGGAATTGCGTAGGACAAGGGCGGGACCGTTTGTTGAGGATGGTGGAGAAATTGTTACTTTGCATGATGTGGCTTACTGGTTTATGGAGTGGCAGCAACAGAAAGATGGCAAAATTCTCAAAAAATTCATAAAGCCGATGGAAGCAGCGTTAGCTTTGGTTCCGAAGATTTACATTAGAGATTCTGCTGTTGATGCTGTTTGTCATGGAGCAAACCTTACAGTACCAGGCGTTTTGTCTCTTGAAACTGGAATAAAGGATGGTTCGATGGTGGCTGTGTTGTCGTTGAAAGGTGAGGCGGTGGCTTTGGCTAAGGCTATTGCGTCTACAGAAGAAATTTTGCATATGGAACATGGGATTGTTGCGGAAACAAAGCGGGTTCTTATGCCCAGAGGCACTTATCCAAAATGTTGGAAAAGCGGCGAAATATAAAATGTCTCGGAAACGTGAAGGTTTAAATCACTATTTTGCTGCTCGACCAAAATCTAAGCTGAAGCTTGGAAAAATTCATGCTTGTCTTCGTGGAGTTTTATTTGAGTTTTTGACGGCTTCTGGCGTGTTTTCTAAAAAGCGTGTGGATTTGGGTACTAAACTATTGATTGAGTCTATGATTCTTCCCGAGAAAGGTAGCGTTTTAGATGTTGGGTGTGGATACGGCGCTGTTGGGGTTGCTGCTGCTGCTTTTAATCCGAATTTGCGTGTTGTGATGGTTGACGTGAACGAACGTGCGGTTTGGCTTGCGAAGCAGAACATTGAAATTAACCGTGTTGGCAATGCCGAAGTTAGGTGTGGAAATTTGTATGAGCCGGTTGGAGATTTGACTTTTGACTGTATTCTTTCTAATCCTCCAGTGAGTGCTGGAATGAGCATGGTTAGAGCGATAATTACTGAAGCACCAATGCACATGACTAGCGGAGCTCTTTTTCAAATGGTTGTGAAATCCAAAATTGGAGGCAAAAGGCTACAATCTTTTTTTGAAGAAGCTTTTGGAAACTTCAAAATTTTGGCGCGAGAAAGTGGCTATCGAGTGTTGATGGCGGAAAAGCACTAGCACCCAACTATTCTGTCGTCATCTTCTTAACGATTTTCCTTGCAATTGGAATAATGGCTAATGATGTGGGAAGACTCACAACAAAACCAATTGCAAACGCTACAAGCCACTTGTCCACGTAGAATCCTCTTAAGTTTATTATGCTAAGAACCAATGACTGCGAACAAGACATGCCCAAAGACATGAAAACTCCGAATAAAACTGTAGAATACTTCTTGTATTTTCAAGTAAGCCACCAGCTAATCAAAGTATTAATGGGCAAATAAATAAACATTAAATCATTCGAATAGTAAAATCTAAGCGAGTTTGCCGGGGTCTCCTAGTCAGGTAGGGAGCAGGCCTGGAGACGCAGAAAACGCCATTCAGCCTGTGGCCCGAAAGGGCCGCGTGGGTTCAAATCCCACTCCCGGCGCCATCTAAAATTGACCATATATTCCTATTTTTTAGCGTTTTTCGCTAAATAGTCGCAATTAATTCGCTTTTGGTTTTTAGCGTTCTTTTGATTTCGGATTTCGGAAGAAGGTTTAAATTCTCGGTTTTTGTCTATCTGTTTGACCATGCGAACCTATGATCAATCAGCTAAGACATCTATCAACGCTCTCACATCTTACTTTCTAAGGAAACTTTTATAGAGCGTGAATAGGATAGAATTTTGAGGCGTGAATATGTTATGGCGAGAATGAAATGTTCTAAATGCGGGGTCGTTTTCGATAGATCGTCTTTTAGGGCGATGTTTGAAGGGGTACACTTTGGACCTTACTATTGGCTAAAATGTCCGGCATGCGGACGAAGGAGTTGGTTTAATGTTGCTTCTTCTGTGAAGGATCCTATTACATGGCCTCAAAAACAAGCAGAGGTAAAACCAGAACAACCATTAACAGAAGAGGAACAGTTGAAGAAGCGTTTGGAAGAGTCTAAATACGAAAAGATCGAAGAATAGTACTGCTTACAAGGTCGTCAAAAGTGATTGAAACGGAAAATTTATCAAGAAAATTCGGTGAGCTCACTGCTGTAGAAGACTTGACGCTTCACGTAGATGAGGGAGAGGTCTTTGGATTTTTGGGGCCAAATGCAGCGGGGAAGACTACTACGGTAAGAATGCTTTGCTGCCTTATTTCTAAGACTAAGGGGAGAGCGTGGATAGGTGATTACGAGGTAGGCAAACGTGAAGACTCGCTTAAAATTAGAAAAATAATAGGGCTGTTGCCCGAGAATGTCGGACTATACGAAAGCCTTAGCGCTTACAAAAACCTCGACTTCTACGCCAAGCTTTACGAGTGTCCGGAGGGCAAAGGAAAAGAAAACATTGAGCGTTTTCTCCGGATGTTAGGGCTCTGGGAGAGGAGAGATCAGCTTGTTGGAACGTTCTCTAAGGGCATGAAGCAGAAAATCGCCATAGCTCGCGCCTTAATCCACGACCCAAAAGTCTTATTCTTAGACGAGCCCACCGCAAACCTAGACCCAGAATCAGCCAAGACGGTGAGAGATTTCATCTTAGAACTAAAAAAGGAAAAGAGAACAATCTTCCTATGCACTCATAACCTTGACGAAGCAGAGCGAATATGCGACCGAATCGGTGTGATAAAGACGAGACTAATAGCGGTTGGTTCGCCAAATAGTTTAAGGAGAGATCTTTGGGAAAGAAAAACGGTCATTCACCTTCACCGAATTAATGCTAAAATTTTAGGCGTAGTTAAGAGATTGAGTGTAGTTAAGAATGTTCGGACGATAGATAATAAATTGATTCTTGATGTAAACAATCCAGAGAAAGATAATCCAGTTATTGTTAGTGAAATTGTAGGCGCTGGCGGTGAGATTCAGTTCGTTACGGAACTTCGCCCTACACTAGAAGATGTTTACCTTAAGTTGATAAGGGAGGCTGCGGTTAAATGAGGTTGTGGAAGGCATGGATTGTAGCTAAAAAGGACATCAGCGTGTTTAGGAAGAACAAGTATATTCTTTATTCCCTTATAGCAATGCCATTAGTTCTTGCATTGCCAATACCTGCCACAATTTTCTATTTGTCACCTAGCCAGATTCCTTTGGAAGTCTTGACCCCTATAATGAATGGTATGCTTTCATTTTTCATTCTTATACCAGCCATACTCCCCACCATAATTGCCTCCTACAGCTTTGTAGGAGAGAAAATGGAGAAGAGCCTCGAACCTTTATTGGCTACTCCGACGACGGACAACGAGCTACTAGTGGGCAAATGTCTGGCTGCTTTCCTTCCCTCGATAATTGCCACCTACATAGGATCCGCCGGTTTCGTAATTCTTGTTGGCATAGAGACCTATAATCGGTTTGGCGTGATTCTATTTCCTAACTGGGAGTGGGCAGTTATCATGGCATTTGCCGCCCCTCTAGCCTGCATCCTTAGTGTCGAAATGAACGTAATTATATCTTCAAGGGTCAACGATGTGCGAGCTGCACAACAATTAGGTGGGATCGCGGTTCTTCCAATAATATTGATCTACTTCTTAGCACAATTAGGGATTGCTGAGATAAACGTATTCTACATGCTTGTCGTATCAAGTATACTTTTTGTCGCGGATTTGGCTTTATACTATATAAGTAGAAAGGTCTTCCAGAGGGAAGAGATACTCACGAAGTGGAAATAATAATTATACCCCTAGCGATCTTCTTTTCTATCCATTTTTAGAAGACAAAACCGAGAATTTAAACCGAGATCTAAACCTAATGGAACTACTATAAGATTTACTTGATTCAAGTGCTCTTGTTTTAAGAACTTTCCATGAACATGTAATTATGTTCTGTTAGTCGCTGT
>JABFQP010000008.1 GCA_019685655.1 Candidatus Bathyarchaeota archaeon A05DMB-5
AGAAGGATGGCGTTCAACTGAAAAAGTCTTATGAAAACCTATAAGTCAGATTATGCCCATGTGCTGGTTACGAGTAAATAGTATAAATACGTAAGAATATAGGCGTGTGCGAGTATGAGTTGCAGGCGCGGTTGGCGGTTATGAGGAAGAAGAAGGCAACGGGGTTTGTTGGGTGGGTGACTTATGAAATGAAGGATAAAGAAAGCGAATGGAATAGGGTAACGTGTATGTTGGCACGATATGCGGAATACGCAAACATAGGAGGAAACAAAACAGGAGGATACAGCGTAACAAAGTATGTTCCTTACCTCAAGACTAAACAAGAGTATGGAGATATTTGAAATTAGAGTAGGCGGTTATTATGATTGTTCGCGAATCTAAGCCGAAACTTTCCGAGTTACCGATTTCAAATTTTCCCTTTCCCAAACCGTTTGCTCATCAATATAGATTCTTTGAGAATCGGAATTGTGACATTATCTTGAAGAGCCCAACAGCCTCAGGAAAGACGTTGTGTTTTCTTTTCAGTTTTATAAATGAGTATCTGAAAGCGAGACAAAACAATAAGAGAATAAAGTGTCTTTATCTCGTCCCAACAAGACTTCTGGTGCAGTCTCAATTTGAAAGTTTAAGGCGTAATTTAGAAAGGTTCGCAATACCTCACCGAATTCTTGAGAGTGGATACTCTTTTGCTGAGCTATTCAAGCATGTCTGGGAAAACGATTTCATAGTAGCATCGCCCGACATAGTTTTCTATATTTTATTAAGAAAAAAGAAAACTCAGCATATCGAATTTGAATATACACAACTGTTGAAAAGTTTATATTGTATTGTGTTTGATGAACTTCATCTTTTTGACACTTATACCATGCTGAATATTAAGAACCTGATCAAGATCATGAAGAGTCAGAACCCAAACCTTAATGTTTATCTACTCAGTGCAACGATGGACCTTAAAGATATTATTGAACCGTCGTCATTTGTTACAATTGATGGAGAGAGTCTTACATATCCTATAAAGGTTTCCGCAATTGTTTTAAATTACCTCGATACGGAAGAAGTGGCGAAATTTCTCAAAGAGAAGCAATTTCAAAGAGATACAGTTTATGTCTGCAATTCAGTTGATCGTGCTATACGGCTGCACTCATACTTTGCAGATTCTGCATTGCTGGTTGGTAAAGCATGGTATGAAACCGATGAAGAGACCAGAGAGGATCAAATAAAAAGAAATCTTGAGAAATGCAAAGAGGGTTCTCTTACCTTCGCAACCACGGTGTTTCGTCAAGGGATTGACATTGATGTAAAGCGCTTGATTGTTGAAGAACCTCTAAACTCTCAGGATGCTATTCAAACCTTCGGAAGATGCGGAAGACATGGTCAAAGCGAATTTATACTGCTTACGAACAAAAGTCAACTTCTTAGTGCATTAAACTCCGATAGGCAAGTTTCAAGGGGAGAGTTCGAGTCGATTCTTTCTGAGTTATTTAAGCCGCCAACATTTGAAGAACAGAAACGTATGATGAATGCCATGTGGTACAAACTATATACCACAACTCGGCTAAAGGATCATGTCAGTGTCATCATTACAGAGCAGATGAAAAGAGATTATGAAGAGTTCAAGGATTTTCTCCCGGACCTTGGTTTTAGAGAACCAACGCCCTCTGTTAAATATGAGGATATTGCCTTCTCAATTTTCGAAATACTGGCGTTTAAAGATGCTTATCTAAATATCGAACCCACAGATGACATTTTCTTCATTGGCGAACTTCGAGACGGAGGTAGGTTTGTCAGAAGAGAATATCAAAGAGCAAAAAAAGAAGAATTGCCAATTTTTACCCTTGTTGAAAAGAAGAGGTACAAAGAAACGCCTTATTACAACTTACGACTGAAGTTGCGGAATATGTCCCTTTTAGTAAATGCAAAGATTGGACAGCTCGAGGATTACCCTTATATCCTCATCGACAAGACAAAATTAATACCGAAACATAGCTCATTTAAACCATGTAATTTCTTCGAGTGATAAATATGAAAACAAATTGGCTAATGAAAAAAGTAAAATATGGCGAACCAACGACAAGCGAGACTTTCATTGAACATGCAATCAAAACCTTCCATGTTGGAAAGTACATTTACGACCAACTGAAGTTGCGATTGAACGAAGAAGAATTTCTGTATGGCTGCTTTTTTCATGACGTGGGAAAACTCTTAGCCGGACCAGGTGAACCACATACCCCGAAAACGAAGGAAGCATTGGAATTGATAAAAAATACGAGAGAATATCAAACAATTCGAAGAGCTTTCGGTTTTGACGACTTGTCGCGTCATGAGCACGTCATTCACGCAATAGAAAAACATCACGACTCTGCTGATGAACTCAGTGCTTACATAGCAATAGCTGATCAAATTGCTTCATCCGAGAGTGATGAAGATCTCAAAAACAGATTGAAGAAATCTCCAATTTCTACTCTAATAACCTACCTGAACGAAATGCAAGGTTTCTCGAATTTGCACTTCTACTACATAAGATTCTATTCCTTTTCTAAGAATGAACTTAACGCTATTGGAAGGCTATTTCTTCTAAAACTGCTTTTTGAAACTCTTGAGCAGATACAAGAAGTAAAACTTCTATATGAGACCTTTAACGGCTGCAGAGTAGTTACAAAGCTGGATTCCAGCAGTCTAAAGAAACTTTTAGTCATGAAGTTTGAGACAAACCTAATAAAATTCATCGAAGACCAAAACCTTAAAGGCATATTAGGCGGCGCCCCTGACAATTATTCTCAATTCACAAACATGCCTAAACAAATAAAACCCAAATTGATTGATCTCACTGTGGGAAAATATGCTGAAGACATACTTGATTCGCTGAAAAAGAAACGCATTCAAAGTCTGGAAGATGTTGGACTTAGCTTGGAAATTCTGTCAAATTTAGCAAGACTCGACGAAATATCTGGGCTTACACAAAAAGGGATCAAAGGAATAAGCACTACTAAATATTATCTCTTCTCGGATGAAAATAATCGATTTCCGAGATGGGTTGTAGAGAATTTCTTTCCGAAAGATAAGAAGGACAAATTGGAGGAAAAGGTCACAGAGAGCGGCATGCCGCGAATCGAAAAGTTTCTTTCTAAAGCTGGTGCAGACGTAGCAAAAATAACGTGTAAAGATCAAGTCTATAATAAGTTATTCCCATTGATAGTTGCACTCAATTCAATAAATGAGTCTACTGTCGATTTTCAATTTGATGTGGGAAATTATCTTGCAATCGACGATGATGTGCCTCTCGCAAAAATCGCTCAAGAGAGCCCTTGTGCAAATTGCGGCGTTTTTGAAAGTGAGGTTGAGCTCACTCCATTCGCTTTCGAGTACAAGCAACATGCTAAAGAAACCTTATTCAAAGAAACAGAGAAAGAGTTCAGAGATCGAGTTAAAGTAATCTGTGGCCTTTGCCAGATTGAAGCGATCCTCAATACGCTACTTTGCGGAACAAAACTCGAAGGAATGCAAGCAAGGATTGACACGCGGACACACTTAATCATTTGTGGACTTGGAATTGACGAAACCTTATTCGAAAATCTGGCTCCTGAAGAACCGATAAAAAAATTAATTGAGAGATTCAAGATAACCCATCAGTCGGTTTACATCAAGAAATGTAATGATCTTCAATTTCTTGTTATGTCAATTGCGGATGTCAATGCAGGCTCTGGAAATATTATCTTTCAGCAACTTCTATTCTCATGGCTTGCAACAAAGTTGAAACATAATTGCTTGATTCTTGCCCTTGGCGTTAACAAAGTTCCAATTACTATCAATAACAACGTCGTTCAGTTTGGTGATGGAGAAATTCCTATAATTGAGGATGTTAGAACAGACTTCTTCGAGTACGTGTATACCGAATCGAATCTGCCTTTTAGGCGACAAAGAGACGTTATACTTCAATATTTTAAAAATCCTTTTATCGGTATGGCACAAATATTTAAAAAGAGTAATCTTAAATACACTAATTATACTGATAAGCTGGTTCGTAAAATGTCAAAAAATGATGAACTTTTCAATCTAACTGATCAAATATGGGAAATGGCAAAGCTTGGAGGCGCCCTTGAAACTAGGAGAAACGTTGGTTCGTTTTTAGTGGGTTTTAACGGCACTCCTAAATCCATTGATGTGATAGCGAATAAATTGCTCAAGAATACACTGTTAAGTTCTGAAAAAAGAGCCGATATAATTAAAATTCATGAAAAATTGAGAAATACCTTAGAACAGATGGATGACAAGCAAAAGGCGCAATTAAAGGATTATGTGCAAAAAACTAAATATCTCTTCAATTCAAAGAAGTTTTACGAACTCAAACTGGAAGGAGTTTTGGAGAAAGATGAGCCATCTGAATGAACCGGAAATAATTGCTAAATTACCCGAATTCAAAAATCTGGGCGAAGAAATGAAACTTGCAAGTGGTGAAAGCCTCAAAAAGGTGTATGTGCAGAAGAACGACTACATTGCAATAGTAGGTTACAAGGTTCTCAAAGATTTTGCCAGATTTACAAGTCATGAAGACTTGTCAAACGACAAGATAGACTATGCAGGCAAATCAAGAATTTATCTAACAGGATTGAAACGTAGGGGAGTTTATCGACGTGCAAGTGAAGCTATCTTAAGGCAGTACAATGAAAACTATAAATGTGCTACTCCAGATCACCAGTGTATGAACTGCTACAATTGCTTCACCTATGGAGGAGTTATTGCAATCAAAGACAAGACTCAAGCGATTAAATCAAGACTGAAGCCTACGACATCATTTTCAATTCAAAGCGACGAAGAAGCACTCATCGACGAAGAAGAGTTCCATAACATTGTGCGTACAGATTTTCGAATGGAACAAGCTGAAAAAGGCGAACAAAAGAAACCCAGCCTATACACCATGCTATTGGTTAAACCTGGAACAGTTTTTCCTTTTATCGACATAATCTTCAATCCAACCAAATTTGATTTAGCGATGTACCTTGAGACACTTAGAAGAGCAGATGCTATGGGATATGGCTCGAGGAGCTCCTTGCTTGGCACCATGGAGACGAAGATAATAGCTATAACTGATAACTTGAAGATATCCCACAAAGACTTGCTCAACAAAATCAAAGTAGATGAGGCAGGAAACGTAAATATCACGGAACTAAAGGCTCTATTTGGTTCTGAAGCTATAGATGAAAAACAATTAGAAACCCTCAGGGCGAAGTTACCAGAATTGATAGAGAAACACAAGACTGAAATCTATGGCGAAACATCCTTGAAAAAATCCTCAAAAAGTTGAGGTCAATATTTGTGCTCCATTCGAATTCTCCTCCGCTTTATGCCATAAAATTCGAGCTTGAAGAATTTGGACAAAACGTTTCTCATTTGACCAGAAAGACTTATTATACTCACAATTTCTTCACCGACAGACAGGTCTATGCAGCACTCACTCATCGCTTCGCATTTCTTGGGACAGATCAGTACGAATTTGAAAAAGTACCTTGCACCTTCGCCATTCCATTAGATGTCAAAAAGCACAAAACTTTTTTCTCTATCAATAATGCAGATCTTCAAAAAGAGCAGATCACCGCTGTTCTCAGATACATAACCGAAGGTCGCCAAGAACTCATCACGCCTGGCTCAGAATTCGTCACATTTTCCTTTGTCGAACCAAAATATGACAAACTGTTCATTGGCAAGAAAAGCGCGTTGGCCAACATCGTAAAAAAGGAAAAAGTATTTTTTGAAGAGAAAAAAGATGAATGGACAACTGAAGACATGATTTACCTTCAAGAGTATAATTCAGAAAAGAACAAAGAAATATTTGGAGTGCGATTAGCTGACGCATCAACAAGGTTCTTGGTTGGTAGATTCAAAGTCTCCAATCTATTAGAGGTTAGATTTGAAGACCGTATCTACAGATTCTACTCCCTTTGGAAAAGACGCAATGAATTTCAGTCTAATTTGAAATGACTATTTGTTTGTTATTGCGATGCTATTGTTGGCATGTTTGTTTGTGTTTGCATCCGCCTTGTCACTTGTGCTTAGTTGCTCAAGTTTAAATAGTTGAAACGTGAGTATCCTACTTATGCTTCAACTATTCGCAGACAGAAAACAAGAACTCCAATTCCTCGAGCAACACTACCAGACGCAAACAGCAGAATTAATAATCATTTACGGAAGAAGACGCGTCGGAAAAACCGAACTCGCCCTCCAATTCTCAAAAAACAAACCTCACATCTACTTCCTCGCCGACCGCCGACCAGAAACAGAACTAATCCAAGAACTAAAACAAAGAATGAGCCACTACCTCAAAAACGAAAGCTTCGCCAAACTCGCCATAAACGACTGGATTGAACTCTTCCAAGAATTCACAAAATGGAACAAAACCCCGCACACAACCATAATAATCGACGAGTTCCCAACACTCATCGAAGCCAACCACGCCATCCCATCCATCTTCCAAAAAATCTGGGATCAAAACCTCAAAAACACAAACACCATGCTCATACTCCTCGGCTCATCAATAGCCACCATGGAAACCGAAGTCCTCAACTACAAAAGCCCACTCTACGGCAGAAGAACCGCCCAATGGAAACTCACTCCACTAAAAATACACCATCTAAAACCCTTCTTCCCAAACTACAACACCGAAGCCCTAATACACGTTTACGCCTGCCTCGGCGGAGTCCCAGCATACCTACGAAAATTCAACCCGCAACAAAACTTCTGGCAAAACATTGAACAAAAAATCCTAACAAAAGGCGAATTCCTATACGAAGAAGCAGAATTCTTACTACGCGAAGAGCTACGAGAACCACGCAACTACAGCCTAATCCTCAAAACAATAGCCCAAGGCGCCAGAACCTACGGCGAAATCCTCAACCAAACAAACTTGGACAAAAGCATACTCTCAAAATACACAAGCGTACTCGAAGACCTCGGCTTCATAAAAAGAACATACCCAATCGCCATAACCCCCAAACCCAGAAAAGGACTCTACACAATAGCAGACAACTACCTAAACTTCTGGTTCAAATACATCTTCCCAAACAAAACTGAACTCGAAACAGGAAACACCCAAGGCATTCTAAACAAAATCCGCGAAGACTACAACACCTACTTAGGTCACGCATTCGAACAAGCCGCAACCGAACTACTAACAGAAATGAAAACACAAAACAAACTATCCTTCACCTTCACCACAATCGGAAAATGGTGGCACGAAAACAACGAAATAGACCTAATCGCACTCGACGAAGAAAAACAAACAGCAACATTCCTCGAAACAAAATGGAGCATCCTCAAGGAAGTAGACTGCCAAAGAACCCTGCAAAACCTAAAAACTAAGGCGCAACACTTCAGATGGAACAGAAAAAAAGAAAACTACGGAATCATCGCAAAAAAAATCAGCGAAAAACAACGCCTACTAAAACAAGGACATCTTGCATTCGATTTAACAGACTTTGAACCACTCATGACATGAAACAACATCTAAGATAGCATACATGTCTGCCTATGACCACACCCACCTTGGCACTTGTGCTTAGCCACTCGTATGGGCGGTAGTTCCTCATCTCGTGTGATCCGTTTAATGTGTCCCAAAACCCGTTTAACATAACTCTTCATGGTAGGCGTAATCTCAACCCGCAAAATCAACTCTTCAGGAATATAATTAACAAAACCACGCTTAACCACCGTGCCAAAATTCTCTTCAACAAGCAACGCATACCCAACCAACTGATACTTATGATCCATGCAAATCTTGCCCTTATCCGAGTTCATGTTCTTGTATTCCACAGGAATGTACTCTTCCTTCACCGTCTTGATTATGCAGTCCACGTTTCCCTGCAACCCAAGCATGGGCGAACTGAGCGAAGTAAACAGCAACTTCTCAGCCCCAACAAACTCAGGCGAATAATAAATGGCATCTTTTCTCCTCAGCTCTTTCCGCACATAATCCTCATGCTGCTCCTTACCTTCCTCCTGCTGCGAACCAAAAACAGGCGTAGCATGCAAAACCTTGTCAAAATAGACAAGCCGTGGGCAATACACATAGTGCTTAATGTCAGTAACAGAAACAAACTCTTCTGCGACGTCAGAAATAGGCAGTTTCTGCTTCCGCCTCAACCAACTATCCTTATACTTACTCAATCCTAAGCCTTCTCTAAAACCTCCATAATCCGCACATACGTCTCCACACTGCAACGCCAACCAGCAAAAACCATATCATTCACCATCTGCTTAGCCCTTTCTTTAGTCATAAACCCCTCAGGAACAGCTCTCACCAAAACATAGGGCGTACCAGCATAGGCTATACCGTAAACCTTAGCCGTCTTCCTCGCCACCTCATCATCCACCACAGCCAAACCATCCAACTCCCGAGCAAGAGCCAAAACCTCAGCATCAGTCACATGAAGCCCCCTCGTCCGCAGCAACCTCGACAAAAACTCCTTATCCTTCGGCTCAACAACACGAAACACTTTACTGCTGAACAGTTTCTCTAAGACAACCGCGTCAGGAACGCCCTTACGCTTGCCTTCATCCACAACCTCACGCTTAACCTCTGGCGACGTCGCCTTTTCTCCTTTCAAATCTTCAAGAACCTTGCTCAACCCCACTTTAGTCAAGTAGATCAGTGGCGTAGAATTGAAAACAAGCAGCTTCACTTGTGCTTCGCCGCCGACGCTGCCTTAAACTCTTTCTCGATCTCTTCAGGCGTAAACCTAACCCATTCCACATTACGCTGCTTCACCAAATCAGCAAACTCCCACAACGAAAGCTTAGCCATCTCGGCAGCCTTTGCAAACGTCACTTTCCCATCTCGCAGTAACTCCAGAGCCGTCTGCTTTCGCCATTCTGCAATTCCCAATTCAAGAAGATTCCTAACAACTGTTGCTTTGTCCAGCTTTGCACGTTCAACCACTTCGAGGATTTCCTTCTCGATTTCCTTGGGTATCCTTACTGCTAAAGGTTTAAGCGTCAACACGTCCACCGTATACAAAAGGTGTCAAATGCATACATAAACCTTGCGCAGCTCAGAAATATGCTATCTTGTCCTTCTCTTCCTTCAGCTCATATCTTTTCGGTTTGCCCACTTCTTTCCGTCCTTTAAAACAAGTGTCGCAAACAGGGAATAACTGCACGTTCTCAATCAAATCCTTAATCAGATTCTTCAAATCCACAAGCAAACTGTTCAACTCGTCCCTACGCAGACTGCCAATGAATGCACTGTATTGAATGCGCTGCAACCCATAATCCTTTAACGTTTCAGCGACCAAAGCCCGCAAGTTGTCGTCAGTAATATCATAAATTACAACATAACGCAATTAAACTACCTCAAGGGTAACTATACAATCATATCTGCATTCATTAACTTTAAATAGTTTGGTTTCTGAGTCTCAAAATGAGCAACCGTTTCTCCTGTACAATGCAGAGGGAAGTATATGATAGTGCCCGAGTTGCATGATATAGGAAAATTAGTTGACAAAAGAGCGACTGGTATCGAGCACAATTTTGAGAATGCTCCTTTTCGATTGGAAAATGACACATGGAGAGGCATAGTAGAACATCATTGCTCAAGAAACTTCCAAAAATATCCTACAAGTCCAGATACTTTCAAATTGTGCATCGCAGATGACTTGGCGGCAGCGTTCTCCAGATATACAATCGAAGGAGAAGACACTCACGTTTTCAACACTCACAAATTGTGGAATCCTCCCAGCGAAACAATGACACAATCGTTTATCAAGTCGATTGAAGAAGCTAAAGAGCTATTTTCATTTCTCGCTAAAAACCCGACTGCGAATGACTTTTTCGAGAAATACGAAAATATGCTAAAGAAGAGAACTGAACATGCAACCCGTGGAAAAAACATCACCAGTTTGTATACGCACTCCAAGCTTACTGGGCAATTTTTCAGAATTTTAACTTCTGACAATTCAACCTTCTCTGTAAAATTAGAAGAGTTACAGGGTTTAAACAAAGAAGAGGTCGCAGCTCTTATTAACAAAAAGAAAAAAACGTGGAACATGTCAGTTATGCGCTGTAAATTTAATTTCGCGCAGATGCCAGTGAAAGCAAAAGATATGAACGTTTTCAAGGTTCTCGAAAAGTTGATAGAGGACATCAAAAAAGAGCTACCCGATAATATTTTCTTTAGTACATCAAACGAGCTTCTTATAGTTGCTTCCAAGGTTCAAGAGCCTTTAGGAAGAATAAGAAAAAAGATTGAAGACCTTGGATTTTGGATAGATGTAGCTTATGCTGAAACCCAAGTAGGTGGTATAAAGCCTCAACTTGAGGATATTAGAGGGAAAAAGGACAAAATGGTGATATATCCACCACTGCCCAACGAGATTTCTCCTCCTATCTGTGAACTTTGCCAAATTTCTAAAGCCAAAGACCAACCTTGGGTCGATGAAGAGAGCGGGATAAAAGAGTTTCTTTGTGAAAAATGCTGGAAAATACGAGAAGCAGGTAGCGGTCTACCAAAATTTGTTGACTGGGAAGCATCAGAAAAGAACCCCAAAATCGGTTGGTTAAAAATATGGCTGGACTACGAATTATTACTGAAAAATTTGTCTGAATTATACTCTCAATATCTCAACGAGATAAGAGAGTCAGCCCCAAAAGACCCAATAGAAATTCGGTTCTCGACAATTTCGGAGTTTCAATGGGATTACGATAAATTTCTCAAATATTTTGAAGACGCTATTGAAAAAGATTTTGGCTCTGAAAATGTTCAGAAAATATTAGCAGATTTTCTGGCTG
Organism: Candidatus Bathyarchaeota archaeon A05DMB-5; assembly: GCA_019685655.1. Lineage (NCBI taxonomy): Archaea > Thermoproteati > Candidatus Bathyarchaeota > Candidatus Bathyarchaeota archaeon A05DMB-5. The sequence goes on from JABFQP010000008.1 coordinate 10,777, forward strand.
TGCAAATTGATTCGTTTAATTTACTGAAACATGTTCTACAAATATTCAATGGACTTTATGATGCATTTTTCCCAAAATTTAAAGACACAAGTTCACCATTAAAACTTTCAATCGTAGGATCAAACATAAAGTTTCCTTTCTTAGAAATTTGGAGGCTTCTGCAAGATACGAGAAACGAGATAAATATCCAGTTAATTGGTAAGGGTTATATTGGGTTGAAAGTGAAAGATTTGAGCGCCTTCTTGAGGACTAAAACAGATAACAAAGCTCTTCTTTATAAGTTAGTAAAACTGAGCGAAATATCACCAAAGTTAGCCAAGATTACTTTAAGCGATAGGTCAGACAGAGATTTCCATTCATATACTGGCCTTCGTCTCGCAGTGGAAAAATTCGGTTTTGAGAATATACTTACGTATGCCAAAATGATGGGGGATTAAGGTGGATTTTCTCGAATTTAATTTGAAATCAGAAGCATTATGTATGGGAGAGAGAACAAAAAAAGGCACTTTTAGACCTGCAATTACCACAATTCCTTATAGCCAAATCACAGGCGCCTTAAGAGCATACTTCGGCATGAAGAACATACATGCTGTTGGCCACTTCATAAATAGTCCTAAAAAAGAATACTTAACTTTCTCGCCTAAAAATTACGTAACAGGTTCAAGTAGATTACCAATTACTGTGGAATTTCTGGTTGATGTAAAAGGGAAGGTTTACGTTCTGAAAAATGAGGAGACTCGCGACTTTCCAGACAAAATAGAACTTTCGATAGGTGCATTAAGAACACGAGGACTTGGGAATAGCCTTTTAACAAAAGTCGGAGAAATAGAAATTGATCTTTCCAGTAGAGAAAGTAGGAAGAAGAATATGAACGTAGGAACCCTTAATACACGTGTACCATTAGAACATTTGGATAAATTTGCTATTGAGAGTAGGAAACCTGTTTTCGGTTATCTCTTTAAACCAACATCCATAACTACCGGTGTTTACGTATTGTCATTATTTGAAGGAAGTGAGGTTTATGCGCCCAAAGTTTTGCTTAGAGGTGGTTAATTAAATGGATATTGTTGAAGAGCTTATTGACGAATTGCGAAAAGATTCAGAAATAAGACGCGCCAATTTCAGTAACAAGTTTCTTTCCACGGTAGGAGATATGTGTAGCCGATATGGTTATGGCGCAGCGCGTCTCTTTCTGTTGGGAAGAAATGAGCCTGAGGCAACTACACTTTTAAGAATCTTGGATAAAATTGAGGACAGAAATGTGCCAACTGAGTTAGGAACTCTTATATTTAAAAAACTAAATGCTATAAAGTTTGTAAGAGGAGTATAACAATGCGCAAATGGGAAAAATTAGAAATTGAATTGGTGACAAAAGCGCCTTTTAGAATAGGGGGCGTAAAGCCGATACCTGGAACAACCGATGTGGATAGCCCAGTCGTGAAATTAGGCAATAAAATCGTGGTTCAAGGGACTTCTTTAAAAGGAGCTTTAAGACATGAACTTGAAACATACCTAATAGACAACTTTCTGGATAAAACAACGAAACGCTGGAAAAACCCATGGCTAAAACCTTGTATCCCTGCAGACGAAAGAACTATTTCTGCGGACGAACGGAAACTCTTAGAAAATGGGTTCTACAAGTTTTGCTGTTCTTACCCTAATCCTAATGATTATATTTGTCCCGTCTGCTACCTTCTTGGTGCGAGAGGACTGATAGGATTTGTTAATGTTCCATTTCTCAACATGACTAAAGGAAGCGTAGAGCCTCTTCAATTTATAAGAGAAGACAGAGTTATTGGAACTTCTGCGAGAGGAGAACGCGGAGCAATCGGTAAATTCGAAGCTATTCCAGAAGACAGCATCTTTAAAGGCGTTGTGACGATCCTTGTTGAAGATGACATTTTAGGATGGAAAATTGGACAAAAAAGAAATCTAACAGAATCGCAAGGAGACAAATGGCTTGACTCAGCAGAATGGACAAAAGACAAAGTCGAAAATGATTTAATTAAGAATAGACTGGCAAACATCAAAGATCTTGGAGGATACCGATCCAAGGGATTTGGGCAGGTTGATATAAAAATAAAACCCATGGCATAAAAGAAAACGTAGCCTATTTACCACCCTAAGCAGAAAGGCGTATACTCGGCTTCCTTCAAAAGAAAACGAACAACACATCTTGGCTGCAGGTGAATGAAGCTTTTCAATGATCCCTTCTGACCATTAAACATCACTTCAGAGTCCAAACGCTCCTGAAAACTGGCCAACAAGACTTTAATCACTTCCTTGCTCAAAACCCGACCTTCCTCAACAGCCTCAGCAGCCAGAATCTCATTCGGCTTTATGACGCTCTTCGTAATCAACCCAAT
>JABFQP010000009.1 GCA_019685655.1 Candidatus Bathyarchaeota archaeon A05DMB-5
TCTCTCCCGGGCTACTATGAGATTTTCTTAAGGTTCTTTACTGAGAAATAGGTGTAAACTGTGCGCTGTTGGAACTTGGCTGCATACTATACTGTTAGATTTTAATACGCACTTCGCTTAACCTTGTCTTTTAGGTGTTAAGAATGGTCGACCTATCAACCGTTTCGATAGTAGTTGCTTCTGCTGGTGTATTTGCAGCAGCTATCTACTACATTTTTCAGATAAGGCATCAGACCAAGCTAAGACAAACGGAAATGGTCGTGAGATTATATGCGACGTTTGGAAGTGCAGAATTTCAAAAGGCGTATCAGAAAATAATGGGTTTAGAATTTGAGGATTATGCGGATGCCCTTAAACGATATGCGACCAACCGTGCTGAAATTTCAAGTGCAGCAACTTCAGTAGGAACTTTTTTTGAGGGCATGGGAGTGCTTGTCAAGAGAAGGCTGATAAGCATGGATTTAGTTGATGACCTCTTCGGCGCCATGATCTTGGACACATGGGAAAAGTTCAAGCCCCTCGTAAAGGGAAGAAGAGAACAAGAAGGAACAACTGAAACATTGCAATGGTTTGAATATCTCTACAATGAAATGCTGAAAAGGAAGCAACAACAAGCAAAAATCAGATAGAACGTTCTCCCGTGTTCCCATTTTTCTATCATTTCCTAACTAGCGATTCAAAATCTTTTTCAGTCTCATTTTGTGAGCGATTTCCAGAAAGAGCGCAGAACCACGGCTTAATCCCGATGTTTCAAACCGATATTTGAACCTATCCCAGGCTACTATAATGTGTTTGTGTGTGCAACAGTGTTAGACTTGTCTATTGGATGCTAAATATGTTTGTTACTGAAATTATGCTGAAAATTTTATATATTAAATAGGAAAAATTCTTTTAAAAATTTATTGAGATGGTCTTTGTGAAATATAAGATTATATCTTTTGTTTTGATTTTTTCTTTTTGTGTCGCAAGTTGGGTTAATGCAACTGTTATTCAGAGGGCGATAGGTGGAGGCGTCTCCCTTCCTATAGCTTCCAGAAACTTTCTTATTGGTGTGACTCCTACATGGGAGCAAAACGTGACTCTTGAAGAAGTTTATAGGACAGCTGGTTCAGTTGCGGACGTTATGAATCTGTGGTTTGTAAATGTGCCATGGTATAACACAACTGAACATCTGAAGAAACCTGAAACACAGGGTCTTTTGGGGCTGATAAACTCAAGCGGTTTGACCCCTATATTTCAACTAAATTTTTGGATTATTGAAGGTGGAAAGGTGGTTTTGCAAATTCCTCCTTATATGAATTCTACTGTGACGAACCTTGGGACATTTGAGCTTCGGCAGTTGTGGATTGAGCAAGCTGTTAACATCTCGCGGGATTATCATCCACAATATTTTTGTATAGGAAATGAGGTTGACACGTATTATTGGAATTGCAGTCAGGAAGATTTTGATAACTATGTCAGTTTAGTAAGCGAAACATATGATGGCATTAAGGCTGTGTCTCCAGAAACCAAGGTTTTCATGGTTTTCAGGCTTGACACTATTGATTCATACAATGGATGGTTCTTAATAGAGAAATTCGACAAAAACAAAATTGACCTCTTTGGCTTCACATCATACCCGTACATGCTTGGTTATCCAGGAACTGCTTGGTATGAGCAGCCTAGTGACATGCCACCTGACTATTACACACGCATAATGAACTATACAGGAGATAAACCTATTGTGTTCAGTGAAATAGGATGGACAAGTTCGGAGTTATTGCGAGGCGGGTCGGAACAAGAACAAGTTGAGTTTCTGCTCTGGTTTTTGGAGCACACAAAGGATATGCCTTTGGAAATTGTCAGCTGGTTATGCTTACATGATCTTCGTACCGTTGAGGAAGAGACGAATCCAAACGCCACGCCTAATGATTTTGTTGGATTGAAATACAAGAATGGAACTGAAAAAGCTATTTGGGTTTATTGGCAAGCACTTTATACTGTTCCTTACTCAATCCCAGAATTTCCCGTGATGTGGCTTACTTTTATTTCCTCAGTTCTTGTTACACTTGTTTCGATTTTATTCCGTAAAATATTATGGAATCGTTCCAAGAAGGCATTAGATACTAAATGGCTTTTGTAGTGTTAAATTATTAGGTTTTAATTAATTCGTTAAAATTTAAACATAATTATCTGCGCAATCACCGTATCAAAAGTCTAAATCTATTCAGGACAATGCTATAAGCTCTTTCTGTTATGGTATGAATAACTGCCGTGTAACGTTTTAAATGTTAGTTAAATCTGGCTGAATTTTATTGTTGTTTTTTCTCTATGACTAGTTTTTTTCCTTCAATTTTTACTGTTACGTCTTCGCCTATTTTGAAGGGGAAGCTTGTGTCAGAAGAGACTTCTTTGGGTATGTAAATGAAAATTTTTCTGTATTTTTTGCCTTTATCGACGATTTTGCCTTTTCCTTCGCCGGTCATAGGCGCTTTTGCGCCCCAATGTAGCAATTACCCTTTTTATTTTTTGTTTGAATATAAAAATTTTAATGAAGTTAATATTTCAGAGGCTTTTGACGGTGAATTCGCAGTATGGGTCTCCTTTTGCGATACATTTTGTTTCTTGGACTTTCACGTCTTTTTTGAAGAAGCGGGTGAAAAGTCCAGCAATTGCGCCTCTGTAGAATTGGCTGTAGGGTTTTCCGTTGTTTTCGCTTAGTTCGCATCCGAAATTTTGGTGTATTCGCACGTGAGCCACGCCTTTTTCTGCATCTATTTTTATTTTGTCAATTATTCCCCAGCCCAATGTCATGTTGACTGCTTTTGCGACTTCGACTATATCTTCTAGATTTTCTGAATTGGCAGCTTTCACGTATTTGTCATAGATTTCAAAGCCTATAGCAAATCCTTCATAATATAGCATGGCTTCGCCTGCTGAACCAAATTTTCTTCTGACACCGTTGAATAATGCTTCGTAGACCGACCTGCGGAATATAACCGCTCTTTCGTCTTCTGCGATTAGTGGAAAGAAGTAACTATCAAAGATTATGCCTTCTCTGTTTGGTTTTATGATTTGGGCGTTTTTTATGAATTTTTGGTCTTTAACAAGTTCCAAGGCTTTTTCTGGTGTAGTTTTTGAATTTAAGAAATCTATGAAAGCTATTGCGGTGACTGTGGGTTCGTGTGCTTTTAGCATGGAAATTTGAATGTACCGGACTATGACGCCAAGTTTTTCTGCTAATTCAGCGATTTTTCGAAGCACTCCTTGCTCTATTTTTGATTGAATAATGATGCCGTAAATTCTTTGTTTTTTGTCAAAAAGTATTATTCTTCCTATGTTTAACGGTTCGTAATATTTTTGGGCTGTTTGCTGCACACCTTTCCAGACGAGTTGGTAGGTGCACAATTTGACCACCTACAGTAGTTACTTTCCACAAGATGCACTACCGCATATATACTTTATTAACTTAAAATAAATAACCAAAAAGTTAACCTCACAGACGAAAGCAAGGACGTTTAAAAGAGTCCATTATAATAACTGAAGTTTAGTCTACATTGGTAACATACTTAACATCCATGAACCGTCACATGCTGCAGTATTCAAATAACTTAAACCTTCTCGGCAAGTTGCAAATTTTATGTTGTACTTCTCAGCAGTCGCACTCAGAGTCTTCATTAATTTTAATCGTAATTCTTTAGGTAGAAGAATGTATCCCCCTATTTTTTCGCCTTGTTCAAAATAAAGTGGTTCTAATCTCTCTGCAATTTTCGGCATTGCAGCACTGAATCTTTTCCAGTTATCTGGTTTCACCTTGTATGTTGAGGCTGTTATGTGCTTGACACCTATCTGAGCGAGTGTTCTAATAAGATTTTCACAGTTTTCGTTTACATGCGGAATTATTGGGTCTATGCGTACACACACTGGAATGCCCTTACTGGCTAGTTCTTCTGCGGCTCTCAAACGTTTTGATGGGGGCGGCGCATTTGGCTCGATGATTTTTGCAGCGTCGTCTTCTGTTGTGATTGTTAAAGCAACCATTGAGGAAGCTTTTCTCAAAAGGTCCGCGTCTCTAACAACTAAAGATGATTTTGTTATTATTTGGATTTTGCAGTTGCTTTGGGTTAGAATTTCTAAGCATTTTCGCATTAAACCAGTTTTTTCTTCCAAATTAGGGTAGGGGTCTGAAGAATTGGAAATTGAGATTATTTCTCCTTTTAGGCGAGCAGCCTCTCTTCTTAGTTTTGAAATTAAATCTTTTTTTGGTCTGCAATCATGAAATTTTGGAATGTAGCTTGAAGCGTAACAGTAAACGCAATGGTGGTCGCAACCAGTGTAAGGATTAAAGGTCAATTTAGGCGGGCAAGTACAAAACTTAGAACGCCAAGAGTCAAATTTGGAAATCAAAGTCACAAGATTTCACTGTGAATATTCTAGGATAAAACGTCAACAAAAACCATTCGCTCCCTAATTTACGAATGAAATTTTAAGATAGTACGAGAGGTGAGGAGTACACTATCATTTAAAACTGTCAAGTCGTTCTTTTACACCAATGCTTTGAACCATTCAATCGTGCACTATGTTAAACTGATACTAATTACTTTACAAACAATAAAAAAGAGAGGATTATATGCGGTTAAAGACGCCCATAGTAGCGGATTTATTGGTAGCTAGAACAGTAGGAGCAATTTTTGCCGTGATCAAAGAATACAACCTCGCCATTTTTCTCTCAACATCCACAACTCTTGCTCTCGGTACGATACTCTCCAGAAAACACGAACCACACAAAAGAACACGAAATTCAACCTATTTATAAGGGGGGTCTAACGCCACAGAGCACAAGAACACCAAAAGCCTCGGGCGGGCGTCGATCCCGCGACCTACGGCTTACAAGGCCGTTGCTCTACCTGGCTGAGCTACCGAGGCAACCACGCGCAATACGCACACGCATTATTCCTAACATCAAAAATAAAAACCTTAACCACCAAAAACCACAATCAAAAACACTTAATACCTACGACGTAACCCTTATATGTGCGGAAGCAACTTCAGAAATATTTTGGCTACATTACTTTAAGCTATAGCCATCAAAAAACATGCACCTCCCCATCACCTTGATGAGGAGCGAAGCGGCGAATGAGCAACAAACGCTCATAATGACACCATGCACAGGCAAAACAACACACCCACGTTAAGGTTTCACCATCAAACGCCAAACAGACACCGCCAAAAGGCCCGACATGCTACGCCGTCTGGAGGATGGCTCGGCTTGAGCGCTGAAGAAGGGCGCGGCAAACCGCGAAAGGCCCCGGGTAAGCGCATGCAGCCTTAGAACCGGGGATTCCTCAATGGGACTTCCCACCATGGTTCTTCGGAACCGTGGTGCTCCCACATGGGAGCGGGAACCCCCCGAACTGAAGCATCTTAGTAGGGGGAGGAAAAGAAACCAACTGGGATTCCCCTAGTAGCAGCGAGCAAAAAGGGAAAAGTCCAAACCAAATCCCACAAGGAAACTTGCGGGAGATGTAGTGTTATGGGCCCAGCTTCCTCCTCGCTGGCTAAGCCGAAGTGGCCTGGAAAGGCCCGCCAAAGAGGGTGAAAGCCCCGTAAGCATAAACCAGAAGGAGCTGAGCTGGAGTCCCGGAGTATCGTACCCCGGTTTGGGTGCGAGAAGTTAGGAGTCACTAACTTCCAAGACTAAACACGCCTCAAGACCGATAGCGCACTAGTACGGTGACGGAAAACTGAAAAGTACCCC
>JABFQP010000010.1 GCA_019685655.1 Candidatus Bathyarchaeota archaeon A05DMB-5
CTCACCGGAAGACACAATATAACTATAAGAAACATGGAAATAAGGTCTTTTTACTACGGGATATTCCTAAACATGACAATCAACATTCAAATCAATGGAATAACAGCAAACCGCACAACTATTTATGGTTGGAATTCTTCAAGCATCATTATCCACGGAAATAATTTCCCGCAAGCCAGTATCAATCTTGCGTTCTACTGTTCAAATATTGTAGTTAGTGAAAACATAGTATCATACGGGATTAGTGTTGACTCCAACAGCACAATCTATCGGAATGTGGTGTCAGAAGGAGGTTCGATCGAAATTGGTTCAAACAATATCGTATATGAAAACAACGTAACAAACAGCTGGACAGACGGAATATATGTGGGTTCGCACAATAAAATCTTCAGAAACAATGTGGTGAACAATAGTCGTTATGGCATTCATGTTTGGTGGGATTGCAAATATAACGCCATATACAACAACAATATAGAGAACAACAGTTGGGCTGGCATTTATCTTGATAGAGCTGATGAAAACAATATTTTCCATAACAACTTTATCAACAATGGACATAATGGTATGGCTGATCCTGAAGCCGATCTTAACCTCTTTGACGCTGGTTATCCTGCCAGCGGAAACTATTGGAGCGATTATGCTGGTGTTGATGAAAAAAGCGGTCGCTATCAAGATCAGCCGGGAAGCGACGGCATAGGGGACACGCCCTATACTATATACGAATGGGGAATCGGCGTGCCTGAGCATTCTGATAATTACCCGCTCATGGGTCCAATTAATATTTTTGAAGCTGGAACATGGGATGATACGGAATATTTTGTGGGTGTTGTTAGCAATTCAACTGTTTCAGACTTCTTTTTCAACCCTGCTGAAGGCGCCTTTTTAAAGTTTAACGTAACTGGCAAGACTGAAACAGGCTTTTGCAGAGTAGCGATTCCTAAGGATCTGCTTTGGGTCCAAAATGGACAATGGAGCATTCTCGTAAACAATCAACCGACAAATTACACGGTGTTTGAGGATGGAGAATTCACTTACCTATACTTCACTTACAACCATTCCACAAAGACAGTCCTAATCCAAGGAACAAACGTTATACCAGAGTTTCCAACGACCACTCTACTACTTGCAACTCTAATAGTCACAGCTATTCCTACGATACTCATAAAGAAAAAGCACAATAGAAAAACAAGAACTTAACCCCTCTATTTTTATAAAACAACTTTTCCTACCGCAAAAAGTCTTGTCTAGCCCAGGGTCAAGTTCGGACTTCCGTCAAGGCATAATACAAGTTGACTACTCGTTAAAATTCCGAGAATTTAAACCGAGTTTTAAACCTAACCCCCCGCACATCCTTACCTTAAGTGTTTCAGCTTACCAAAAGCGTCTATTATCACAACACTATAAGCAAAAGGTCCACGGAAGAATTTCTTGGCTGGGGTCATATGGTCACTACGTATAGAAAAAGAGAACGAAGCTCGATTAACAGAAAAAGCCAAAATTTAATCCAAGCGCGCGCTGTACAACCTGTTTTCATGCGGTTCCGTGTGGTCCTCACCCATGGACTTTTGATGCGTTCTTGTTTCATTTTAGGAGTCGCTTCCAGCTGGTTAGTGTGACCCGCTTGATATGCCCCTGCTCAAACAAAAGCCGCAGGACATCCTCTGCTTTCTCTGCAATCTGTTCACGTGTCGCTTTCTCGCCTAAATGTTCCTTAAGAATTTCTTGCACCTCTTCTATAGTTAAGACGGCATCTGCCTTCCAAAAGCGAAGAAGATAATCTGACATTTTCAATTTTGAAGCTTTACTAATGAGGAATGTTCCTGCAGCATACATGATTATTATATAAAGTAGAAGCACCCATGCCTCGTTTAACTTAATTTCTTCCACCCATAGGCTGTAAAAAGAGAGTATTAAAAAAAGTCCTGCGAGACCGAGGAGAATGTATCCTGTTATGCTGTAGGGTAGAGTCCCAAGTCTAGCGCCGAGTACACCGATGACTCCCAAAGAGCCGAGGAACATGACCAACGCAAGTATCAGCACCCACCCTTGTACGGTGTCTGGCTTGCTGGTATACAGCAGCAATGCAAGAAGCAACCTATTCCTCCAAGTTTACAGATTATTGACTTCATTATTCCCAAGTTTGTCACTCCTTTAACGTAAGGAGTGCGGCTATTGCAGTAGCCCATTGCTCGGGAAACTGCCCAGTTGTTGGTTGGTCACAGCCATATTCTAAAATAAGTTCACGTATTCTACTAATTGCTTTCACGGCACGTTCTATCCCCCACCGCTGCGCGCGCTCACCTCCATACCCAAACATGTGGCGCGTACTGATGAAGGTATCGTTCCCAAGTGGGATAACTTGGCATAGAGTTTCATAATTCTTATCTTCATCGTTAATCGTGAAATATTCCGTAATCTTACTGGAGGTCGCGACACCCGTACGGGTTGGCAATTCTTTGATTAAATCGAGGAGATAATTGTCTTGGTTTAGACGTTCAATCAAGGGGTTCCAGCTAAACTTTTCTTTATACACTTCCTTGGCACTAAACGCAGACATGGGCACGAAAGGCAAGAATGATAGTTTCTCTTTAAATAAGCCAACTTTCACTTTCTTCACGAACATAGAAGTAGGGATAGGTCTATTGGCCATGGTACCGCAGAAACATTGGATGGGTTTATACCCAGGCTTATCAAACCAATCTACTAGACCTCCTTCGTAGAGTTTTGGGAACCACCTTAAGTCTGTGTACGAAACGAAAGGTATGCCATCTTTTGTTTCAAAGCGCCCTAGTATGCCATCCTGATACTTTTTGAACTCGATTGGAGTTTTGGCGATTTTACTTAGAGCCTTATTGTAGTCCTTGTTTACGCCTTCAAGACATTTCCTCACCGAAGGATCGATATCCTCAGTCTTCATTTCTGGGCATACTCCTCATCGGGTTCTGTCTCAAACGGGATAGTAGAATACAACCTTCTTTTTCATATTAAAAGTTGTAGTCAATGTATTTATTGCTTATGATCGCCCCAAGGTTTTCAATTAATTTTGGGCTGTTTAAGCTTTTCTAACCTTGCATTTTCTATGTTACCTCGGTTCATGTAAATTCCGAGAATTTAAACCGAAGTTCAAACCTAACTCCCGCACTCGAATTTCAAGCTCATTTTCAGCTTATCTTAACTAGAAACGCCTAATTTGAGTGTTAGCGAGTAAGGTGAAATCGAAAAGCTTCATAAACAAAGTGAAGTTTAGCAAATCTTGCAGTTCAGAAGAAAATCGACAGCACGGTAAATTTAAACCAAAAAGCGAAATACCACAGAACCGCGAAACCAAAAAACGGTAATTAAGCAAGTTTCTTGTCTAAAACCAACAAGATAAGCGCAAATTTTGAGCAAGAAAAAGCGCCGGGGAACAGGTTTACATCTCGGTTTAAATTCTCGGAATTTTCATGTAGACTGAAGAACCAGATTAAAGTTTCACTCATTAAGTTGTTAAGTGCAGTTGGGAGTTAACAAAACTTAATTAACTTTATTTTAAGAATACGTCAAGAAAAAAGCTTCCACGAAATAGGTTAATGACTTACAGCCAAAGTGAGCATAAAACCAAATGTTCTATTAACAGCGA
>JABFQP010000011.1 GCA_019685655.1 Candidatus Bathyarchaeota archaeon A05DMB-5
ACTCTGCCATTTTTGTTAACATAGTAAGTGTATTGCAGATTGTTCTCCATTGTTAGGACGTTACCGTTTACTGCTGCAACCCTGTTCCATTCGCTATGCGCATCATCCTTAATCTCAACAGGATATCCAACTTGAAATTTTGAGCCGTCCGCAACCGTAACGTTCTTTTGTCCAGCGGGCGGGTCTTGAGCCATTTTCGTGGCTATCACATAAAAGTAGGGGGCATAATGCATAATGAACTGGTAATAGGCTTCAGGAACATTTGCCAATTTTCATCTGAAAAAATAGCGTGAAGGCTTGCTTAAAACAAAATTTGAACATGTTAGTTTAGAAGTGCAGTGTGTGTGCATGGAAGACTTGCGGAATGCTTAGAAACTAAAATGTCTGTGAGGAATTTGTGTTTAATTTTGTTTGGAGAAAGATATTATAATATGGATTGTATGTCTTGAAGATTTTCCAATGTTACGATTTGCCAAAAGACTCTTTCAAGCGTTTTGCCTTTCATTTCCTTGAAGTAGGGAATTTCTGTTTGAGCAAGGTCTAAGAGTTTTTTCCTTAATTCGATAACGTCCTTTCCACTGATTTGATTGAGTTTTGCTGCAATGCTTTTGCACTGAGTAATAACTTTGGCAGCGTTAGATCCGCTTAATTTGTTTTCAATGCATTCGCTGATTAGCGTGGCAAGAAGCTTGATTTTCAGGGACTTAGAACTCCACCCGTAAAATGGGTTTCTTTGATTCTTGTTGACGAAGAATTGTTGGAATGCGTCTATGTTCTTTTTGATGCTTGTATCGCCGCCGCTTGTATCCACCAGCGAATATTTATCCATTGTTTTTATTACATCGTGAAGGGCTTCTGTTGGAGTGGTTTTCATGTTTCTAATGGAAGCCTCAAGTTTTGTGAGTGTCTTGACGGATTTAACCATATCGTTGATAGTATTCTTAGAAATTTCACATACTTCTAGGAGTGCGTCTATGTCGTAGATCTGTTTTGGATAATCTGCCTTAATCGTCATGCCTATGCTTTCTTCTGCAAGTGTAAGAAGCTTGTCGCCAATAAGGGTTCCAACCGTGAAACACTTCATTCTTTGGACGTCTACTGCAAAAGTCTGAACGTTATTAAGCACTATTGTAGGTAATCTAGGGCTTTTAAGGAAAATGTCAATTTTTATTTCCAGCTCTTTTCTTGATGGGTCTGTTTTGGAAGGAGATTTTGCAAAATAGGTTATGAGTGGAAGCTTAGGAGTAGGCTTCTTCGGTTTATGCAGCTCGAACTTAATGTTCCCTTCTAGGGATCGGCTTACTCTCTGAACAATTTCAGCGATGTCACTTTTACTTAAAGGAGTGGCTAGGTCGATGTCAACACTTCCTCTCTGTTTTTCTAAGGGAAGATGCAGCTGAGCAGCTGCTCCTCCTTTAAGCACCATGTCCGCGCATTTTTCTTGAAGCTGCGCAGCAATTTCGCAGTCCCATAGAAATATTTCAACAGCTAATGGATTTGGAAATTCGTATTTTCTTGCTCTTTCCAAAATTTCCTCTTGAGTAAAGTATTTTGCGTCATGAATTAGGCTCATCGCAATACTTCCATCGCTTCGATAACCCTTTTTGCATATTTATTTTCACTTTTGCCTTTTATTGGAAGCTCTGGGCGAACAAACTTTGCTATGGCTTCCATTTCTTCTCTTATTCCTCTTCGGGCTGCCAGCATGAGCAGATGGCTAAAATTGATGGGTTCGGTTCTCAATACTTTGGAGAGAATTCTGCCTGCCTCTTCTTCGGGAAAAGGTATTCTCTTCCTTGTACTTTCAAAATATAGATCCACTAAAGCCCGCTCGATACTTGCGTTTCCATCAATGTTGCTTGGAAGTTCCGTGAACTCTCTTATTACGAAAATGTCTCTTTCAGGAAAATTTTCTAGTGCGACATTGATCTCGCTTAGACTGGGATTTAGCAAGGCTCTTATTTCTGCTTCCCTTAGCAATGTGACAGCTACTTCACCCGACCCTTTTTTAACATATATCAAGTGAATGAGGCGCTTGGGTAGGTGGTGGAAAAAGCGATAGAGTGAGGAGCCTCCGGTAATCATGAACTCGATTCCTTTATTTCTCAGCAAATCTCTTGCTTTAGTTAGCGAGCCTGGAATAAGGTCAACGCTTACACTAGCTGAGACCATCACAGTTTCTTTGAATTTAACAATTTTTGAAACCTTATAGATGTCTCTGCCCAATCTTTCTATTAGTCCCTTTTTGCAAAGGTCATGGAGAACACGATGTGCTGTTCCTCTGGAGTAGCCTTTTTTCTCGTTCAGAAGCTTAAACACATCATCTGCTCTAAAAATTCTGTTATTGAACTCGGATCTGAGAATTTCTAGTGCTGTATTTTCCCATTTCATAACGAATAGTAAGGAACTGCAAAAATAAAAAGTTTTGCAATTGCTTACTTCACGACATTCATTATTATTCGCTTGTGACTGGTGGAAATGCTGCTTCTCGGTTTATGAACCGTTCAACCTGCTCTTTTAGGAAGGCTATCTGTTTTGCGATTGCTTCTGAAACCCTTAGGTCGCCTATGCTGAAGTCTAAGCCTACGGCTACTCCGCCGGTGACATAGCAGTAGCAGTAGATGGCTGCTAGATTTCGGATGGCGTTAGCCTCTGCTTCTGTGCAGTCCGAGTAGTTGATGGTTCTGCCTATTTCACTGCTGAGCCATGCTGCTGCTTCGGCGACGAAAGCCATGACATCCTCATCCTTGATGTCTGCGGGTGTTAATCCTAAACGTTTCCTCACATGGTCTGCCGTAACATTCGCCATATTCATCGCCTTCTTTTGATGTCTTCGCCAGC